>CBETNY010000018.1:0-12846 GCA_965537275.1 uncultured bacterium
CTAATTTTAATAAATTCAAAAGACCTAAAGCAAGGGCTGTGCCACAAATAGTTAAATATCATTGAAACAAATAGATAGGCGTGATTGTGGACAAATGAATGTTTTTCCTATAGTGGGAAAAGGTTCTTTTATTTAGAATGTTTTCCATATTTGGATATTGCTGTACGAAAATGTAAGGCTGTCTTGCAATGAAAATTGGTTTTGTATGGAGTTTTATTTATCTTTATCGGCAAGAAATCAGGGTAGCTCCATGTGATAAAATTGACCGGTTCGATTAAAACATGGATGTGTATACGAAACGTATTGAAACCAGGTGTTACGAATATAAACCAAGTTCCTATGAAAAAGATCATCCAATTATTTGCTTTTGTGCTGATGGGATTTGTGGTGACTCCCTCAATCATGGCACAATGCACGCCCGCCGATTCTGTCAGCTGTCCCGATCCCGAAGGAAATGGGGCCGTATGCCCTGATACATTAAAGGTTGCGTACGTGGGGCAGGCGTATGAGCAGGTGGTCACCATGTTGATTCCCAGCACCTATGATACGGGGATATATTCGGTTCCTTTGCATCATGTCCAATTAAAAGATGTTGCCGGATTGCCGCAAGGAATCCAGTGGCAAAGCAATGCAGATAATGATATTTTTCTGGCCGGAAATTACTATTGTGTATTGTTTTCGGGAACACCGGCCGACACCGGGCATTATGTATTGAAAATTGTGGTTGATGTTTATTCATCTTATAATAATGTTCCCATTTTGGTGGGTACCACGGTTGATTCTACCTCTATTTGGATTGATGTGGAGGATGCCAATGCTGTGAATCAGGCAAAAACAGAACCCTTGCCATTTAGGGTCTGGCCCAATCCGTTTCGCAATCACCTGACCGTTGATTTCAATGCGATAGGAACGGGAAAGGTTGAGGTGGATCTCTTTAATTTACTGGGTCAAATGCTTTACCACGGTGATTTTGGAACCCATTCGGGGAAAAACAGCATCAATCTTCCCGCCCAAAATCTTTTGCCGCAAACCATGATTATCCGGTTAAAACAGGGCGACAGGGTCTATACACGCATGATCAATAAATTACGATGAGGCGCTCCTTCAACAGTATTCAGTGGATTTGATAGTATAAATACTCAAAATTAATTGCAGTGTATGACGTACCCTAAACCTCTTTTGTTGATTTTGATTTTTTTGATGGGGATAACCTTGCTGCAAGCACAACAGATAACCTTGGTGGGAACCGTTTCAGATTATGAATCTCATGAGAAGCTCCCCGGGGTAAATGTGATGGCCGATGGAAAATATGGTACCAGCACCGACAACAAAGGTTCATGGGTCTTGCGTCTTACCCCTGGACGGCACGAGCTAAGCTTTAGTTTTGTGGGGTACGCTACCCGAACACTGATTGTTAAATTGAAAGCGGGAAATGCAGGATCAATGGATGTTCAGTTAAAACCGACTGCCATTAATCTGAATACGGCGGTTGTTTCAGCTGGCCGGTACCGGCAAAAACTGGCTGACATCACCCTTTCCATGGCCATCATTAAGCCCGATCTTATTCAGAATACCAATACCTTGCGGATGGAAACCGTGATGAATCGTATTCCCGGAGTGGATGTTCTTGATGGACAAGCCAGTATAAGGGGTGGCGGAGGGTACAGCTATGGTGCCGGAAGTCGTGTATTGCTTCTGGAAGATGATTTGCCCCTGCTTTCGGCTGATGCTTCTCAAATAAAATGGAATTTCTTACCCATCGAATTGATCGATCAGGTTGAAATACTGAAAGGAGCTGCTTCGGCTTTGTATGGATCTTCGGCCTTAAACGGGGTGATTAACATCCGGACACGTTGGCCCGGTTTGCAGCCCAAAATCAGTTTTATGACCTATGCCGGGGTTTACAACAGGCCGGCCAATTTGGAGATGGCATGGTGGTGGAATGGATTGCCTTCCATGAGTGGCGTCAGGTTTTCGTACAGTAAAAAAATGGACCAAAACGACCTGGTACTGGGATTTGATGCATTAAATGATGAAGGATATCGTCAGGATAATTTTGAAAAACATTTGCGTTTTAATTTGAAGCTTCGGCACCGGTCAAAAAAGGTGAAGGGATTGACCTTTGGATTGAACAACAATATCCAATGGCAGTACACCTCCGATTTTTTTATTTGGCAAAATGCCGATTCGGGGGCTTATTTACAAATGCCCAACACGGCAGCGCCCACCCACGCTTTTCGGTTTCATTCCGATCCATGGATAAGTTATTTCGATGCACACAACAACCATCACAGTTTGCGCATGCGATATTATAAAGTGAGGAATCAGTTTGCCAACAACCAGGATAAAAACAATGGTTCCGAACTTTATTACGGCCAGTATCTTTTTCAAACCGGTATTGTAAAGAATTTGAAAGTGAGTACCGGATTTTCGGCATCGTATGGGGTAACGCGCTCGGCCCTTTATGGAGATCATGAGAGCCGGATGCAGGCACTGTTTGTACAGTCGGATTATCAATGGACCAAAAATTTCAGGTTCTCAACCGGTTTCCGATGGGAAAGTTACAGCCTGGATGCTTCGGAACACGAGTCGGCGCCTGTTTTCAGGTTCGGAGTAAACTACCATTTGGCACCCTATACTTTTTTGAGGGCATCGTGGGGTCAGGGATTCCGGTTTCCCTCTGTGGCCGAAAAGTACACCGCCACAAGTCTGGGGAGCATCAATGTTTTTCCCAACCCGTTGTTAAAACCCGAAAAAGGTTGGAGTGGTGAGGTGGGAATAAAACAGGGGTTTAAAATTGCAAATTGGGCGGGTATGCTCGACGTGGCTGCCTTTTGGACAGAATATCACGACATGATTGAGTTTACGTTTGGCTTATATAAACCCGATTCGGTGGCCGTTCCTTCTATACACGATTTGGGATTTAAGTCGTTGAATATTGGACAAGCAAAAATTCAGGGCATTGAGGTCAACCTTCAGGGGATGGGTAAGGTGGGCGATGTTCTTAGCATCAAAGCTTTTGCCGGATATACTTACAAACGACCCCTCGATTTGAGTTTGCCGGATACCACGCAGAACAAAATTTTAAAATACCGGTATCGCCATTCGGTGAAAGCCGATTTGGCTTTTCAATACAAACAGCTTGAAATGGGAATGAGTTTTCGCTATCATGGTTTTATGGAGCGGATTGATAAAGCGTTTGAAGATAAAATCCTTGGAGTGGAAATGTTTCCCGGTTTGAAAGCGTATCGCTTAAGTCATCAAAGGGGTAATACGGTGATGGATGTGAGAATGGCCGCACACCTCAGTGGCCAAATCAAAGTTTCATTGATTGTAAACAATTTGTTGAATGCTGAGAACATGGGACGTCCGGGCGATTTCAGACCGCCGCGTACGATTATGCTCCAATTTCGGTACGATTTATAAAGATTATTCAACCGGTTACCTTGCTTGAAAGGAGTAACCGGTTGAATAAATCGGAACTCCTATTTTTTATTGGAGGGTCGCCAAATTTTCATCTTTTCGGCCTGTTTAATTAAATCCTCTCTAAAATCGGGATGGGCAATGCTTATCAACTCTTCGGCCCTGTACCAGGTGGGTTTGGGTTTCAACTTGACAGCCCCAAATTCGGTAACCACATAATCGACCAGCTGACGGGGAATGGTAACAATGCTGTTGGGTGCGAAGCTGGGCATAATTCGTGATTCCATTTTTCCTTCGCTATTGGTATAGGTGGCGTTCAGGCAGATAAAACTCTTCCCCTCCTTCGACCATTGGCTCCCCAACACAAAGTCTAACATTCCACCATTTCCGGATACCTGATGCATTCCCAGACTTTCACCATTGACTTGTCCGTAAAGGTCAACTTGCAAAGCGTTGTTGATGGAGACGAAATTGTCGAGCTGGGCAATGATGCGCGGGTCGTTGGTATAGCTGGCGGCATAGGATGCAAGGCCTGCGTTTTCATGAATAAAATCGTAGAGCCGTTGACTTCCCAGGGCAAAGGTATAAGGAACTTTGTGGCGGTCAATGGCCTTTTTGCTACTGTTCATCACCCCCGATTCAATCATGTCGATGTAGGCATCCGAGAGCATTTCGGTGTGGCCTCCCAGGTTTTTTAAATCGGACTGGGCAATCAGTTTTCCCACAGCATTGGGAATACCGCCAATGCCCAATTGAATGACCGATTCGTCTTTTACAAATTTCAACACATGTTCTGCAATTTTGATGTCGGCTTCCGAGGGTTTTGCCGGCGGGGCCGCGGCCAGTACTTGTGTGTTGGGAGCCTCTACAATGGCGCTCACCCTTGATACGTGGATGTTTTCCTCATTTCCTCCATAGGCAATGGGCATATTGGGATTTACTTCGACGATTACGTGTTCCGACATCTCAATCTTACCCATGGTTTCGGAGTTTTGTAAACCGAAATTGAAATAACCGTTTTTATCCATGGGAGCCACCTGCATAATGGTTACCTGTCTCCTGGGACGGGCCAGTCCGTCGCGATAGTAACGCGGTGCCAGGTGATAAACAATGGGAGAATAAAACCCAAGCCCGTACTGCTGTTGCATAATCCGGCTCACCTTACTAAAATGCCAGTCCATGTAAGTAAAACTTTGTGGAAATTTTACCGTTTCCGGAATGGGAGGAACAGTGGTAACTGCATAAATAAGAACATCCCGCAACTCATTGTGTCGTTGAGCAAGGGCTTTGTCGCACAATACCGGTTTTCCGTTAAAGGCACCGTACTCTACCCGGTCGCCCGATTCTACCAATTCCACAGCCTTTTCAGCTGAGGTCAACTTTTGCTTATAAATTTTTTGTACATCCATTGGTGTTAATTTTTGTGAATTTATTACGCATGCGTAATACCTGCAAAATTATAAAAGCAGATGGCTTATGCAAGGGGGAAAGTGGGGGCAGCGCCCCATTTTGAGGATGCTGGTTTTTGACCGGATTTTAAATTTAAATCGTTTGCGGCAGTTTATCTTCTTGAATTTGAGTTTTATTTTGGGATAAAATGGATTTGACCGATGATTTATTTTTCAAAGAATTAGGAAAGAAAAAAGATGTTATTTAAAATTATTCTTAATTTTGCCATTGAAACATTTAAAATTTGAATTATGTCAGTGTTAGTAGGTAAAAAAGCCCCTTTATTTGAAGCCACCGCCGTGGTAAACGGTGGTGAAATTGTAGAAAAATTTTCGCTTGAGCAGTACATCGGAAAAAAACATGTTGTATTTTTCTTTTATCCATTGGATTTTACTTTTGTATGTCCCACCGAAATTTTAGCTTTCCAGGAAAAGATGGATGAATTTGAAAAACGCAATGTTGCCGTTGTGGGTTGTTCAATTGACTCTGAATTTTCGCATTGGGCGTGGTTAAATACCGATAAGAATGATGGTGGAATTAAAGGCGTGAAATTTCCTTTGGTTTCTGATTTATCAAAAACCATTGCTGAAAACTATGATGTTTTAGCAGGGGAATATGATTATAACGAAGAGGGTGAAATGGAATTTCATGGCGATGCCGTAGCGTATCGCGGATTGTTTTTAATTGACAAACAAGGCGTGGTGCGTCACCAGGTGGTGAATGACTTGCCTTTGGGCCGTAGCATTGATGAAGCTTTGCGTATGGTTGATGCATTGCAATTTTTTGAAGAGCATGGCGAAGTTTGTCCTGCCAACTGGAAGCCCGGTGAGGAAGCCATGGAGGCTACTCATGATGGTGTGGCTAACTATTTGAGTCATCATTAATCGAATGAAAAAACAAAAAGGGCCGCTTGAAAAAGCGGCCTTTTTTGTTTTTTTGACAATTTTATTTTGTTGAGGCGGCGGCTGGTTTGGTGATGGTAGTTCTGTATGGGGGTAGTCATCACAATGCTTAGTTTTCGTTAATTTTGCAGGCTATGAAAGATCATTCATTACAACAACCGCAACCCGGGCCTTTGTTGGCTGGAATAAATTCTCCAACTGATTTGAAAAAACTGAGTAAAACAGAATTGAATCAGTTGGCGATTGAGCTACGCGAATTTATTCTGGATGTGGTTTCGGTGCATCCCGGTCATTTGGGAGCCAGCCTGGGGGTTGTTGAATTGGCCATTGCGTTGCACAAAGTATTCAACACGCCCTACGACCGGTTAATTTGGGATGTGGGACATCAGGCCTATCCACACAAAATACTCACCGGCAGGCGCGATGTGTTTTATACGAACCGTCAATATGGAGGAATCAGTGGTTTTCCGTTACGGTCGGAGAGTGAATATGATGCCTTTGGTACCGGGCATGCTTCCACCTCTGTATCGGCAGCACTGGGCATGGCTGTGGCTTCCGGGTTAAAAGGAGAAAACAACCGGCATCATATTGCCATTATCGGTGATGGGGCCATGACCGGTGGAATGGCCCTGGAAGGATTGAACAATGCGGGGGCTTCCAATGCCAATCTCTTGATTATTCTGAATGATAACGGGATTGCCATTGATAAAAATACCGGTGCCATGAAAGATTATTTGGCCGGTATGTCCGCCGAAAAGAAAATCACCGAAATCATTGAGAAACGTTCGGAAAAGGGGATGAAACGAAACAATGTGAAAGAGGCTTTTTTGCGCAGCAGCAACCTTTTTGAGGCTTTCCAGTTTCAGTATTTTGGCCCGGTTGACGGCAACGATTTGGGGCTTTTGGTGGATTTGCTTGAAAAAATAAAGACCCTCGACGGCCCGAAACTATTGCATGTGGTAACCACCAAAGGAAAAGGTTTTGCCCGTGCCGAAAAAGAGCAAACCCTTTACCATGCGCCGGGTTTGTTCGATAGAAAAACGGGAGCGCTTATTGCCAAGGATCCCGAAAACCGGATTACTTATCAGGAAGTATATGGAAAGACGTTACTTGAACTTGCCGAAAAGGATGAAAAAATTCTTGCGGTTACCCCGGCCATGCCTTCCGGCTCGGCTTTGGGTTTTATGATGAAGCAATTTCCCGAAAGGGTTTTTGATGTGGGTATTGCCGAGCAACATGCCGTTACTTTTTCGGCCGGTCTTGCTGCCGAAGGACTGACCCCGTTTTGCACCATTTATTCCACCTTTTTGCAAAGGGCCTGCGACCAGGTGATTCATGATGTGGCACTACAAAATTTACCGGTGGTTTTTGGAATCGACCGTGCCGGATTGGTGGGTGCCGATGGTCCGACGCATCACGGCGTTTTCGATTTGGCTCTTTTAAATAGTATTCCCAATATGACCCTGGCGGCCCCCATGAATGAGGTGGAGCTTCGCAACCTGATGTTTACGGCAAGTAAATTTAAAAAAGGGCCTTTTGCCATTCGTTATCCGAGAGGTTATGGATTTATGCAGGCAAATGAATGGCAGCAACCGTTCGAACCATTGCCTGTGGGGAAAGGTTCTCAATTAATTGATGGAGAAGATGTTGCCATTATTAGTTTGGGACAACCGGGCAACTATGCAATGGAAGCTTGTCGCCAATTAAAGGAGGAAAATATTTTTCCGTCTGTGTATGACCTTCGCTTTTTGAAACCCATCGACGAAGAACTATTACATACTATTTTTCGCAGGTTTCATAAAATTATCACCATCGAAGATGGCGTTTTGCGCGGCGGAATGGCAAGTGTGATGGCTGCCTTTGCCAGTGAGCACCATTATTTTGCTGAGATAAAATCCATTGGCATTGCCGATCAATTTATTCCGCACGGTAGCAAGTCCGATTTATACAAACTTTGTGGTATGGACGTGGAAGGAATTAAGCAGGTGGTCAGGGAACTGATGGCTTCAAAATTTTAGTTTTCAATTCTTCTTCTTTTCTTTTCTCCGCCATTGGCGCGAGTCTGAAGCAAGGCCTAATGCGAAGGGACTCGTGCCAATTTTTGTTCTGTTTTTTTGTTGTGTTGGAAAATTTTATCGCGAGTCGCTGCGCACGGGCTCTGCGTCAGACTCGCGATGGGGCTCTTAGTGGTATCTGCGGCAAGGATGGAAGCGATAGCTGCCGGTGGTGAAAGGTGATGTGGAGCAGGCAGGCAAGTGCTGACGAAGGAAGCGCCTTGCCTGCCGTGCCGGAACACGCCTTTTGCCGCCGGGACTAAAGCGGACAGCCTGGGCTCGCCTTGGGCGAGCGCCGCCCAAATAAAAATAATATTGAGCCTTTTTTTGCTGCCGGCAATCATCCTAACGGATAAATTGTATTTTTGTATTTTAGCCTTTTGCAAAGAAAGCCTTAATATCTCATGTACGATTATATTAGTGGAAGATTAGTAGAGCAGTCACCTACTCAGGTTATTATTGATAACCAGGGGATGGGTTATCTGGTTCACATCTCATTGAATACCTATTCACAGATAAAAGATCAGGAAGCGGTAAAGCTTTACCTTCATTTTGTGGTGCGCGAAGATGCCCAGATTTTTTATGGTTTTGCCGATGATAACGAAAGAAAATTGTTTCGGGCTTTGATTACTGTTTCGGGGGTGGGCGCCAACACGGCGCGGCTGGTGTTGTCGTCATTGACCATCGATGAGGCTTATGCCGCCATCACCGGAGGCCATGTGGGGGTTTTGCAAGGGGTGAAAGGAATTGGTGCCAAAACGGCTCAGCGCATTGTGGTGGATTTGAAAGATAAACTTTTGAAAACGGATATTAAAAGCCAAAATGTTGATTTTTCGGACAATACTTTAAAGGAGGAAGCGTTATCAGGGTTACTGATTTTAGGGTTTAACAAATCAGTGGCCGCCAAAGCCATCGACCGTGTTTTAAAGCAACAGGGTGCTGATAGTGTGGAAGGGTTGATTAAGCAGGCCTTGAAATCGCTATAGCTTGATTTGCATACTAATTTGGATGGATAACAAGAAGAAGTTGAGGAACATTAATACATATTTTTTGGGGACGTTCACTTTGGCCTTTTTTCTGATGGCCCAATCGGTTTATGGCTTTCGGCCCGTGGTTGTTCCTGCTTCTTCGTCGGATACCCTCACCAGCGATACCACTCAGACAAAGTTGTTGTTTCCTTTTGCTTACCAAACGGGCAATCCGTATCGGGATACGCTCTTTCAAAGCCCTTTGTTTTTGAAAGATCCTCCCAACCTGAAAAAAGAAATTATTTACGATCCTTTGACCAATACCTACCGGTTTGAGAGTAAACTGGGTGATTTTGAATATCGTACGCCAACCATTTTGGATTTTAATGATTTTCAAACCCTTGATTTTAAAAAGGGAATAAAAAAATACTGGCAACAAAGTGCGCTTACCACTGTGGCTGCCAAAGGTAAGCAGTTGATTCCAAAGGTGTATGTGGGGGGGCAGGCTTTTGAACAGATTTTTGGCAGTAACACCATTGATATTCGACCGCAAGGTTCGGCAGAGGTGAGTTTTGGTGCGCTTTCCAATTTTCGTGATGATCCGGCATTGGACGTGCGGCAACGAAGGACCACCAATTTCGACTTTAAGGAAAAAATTCAAATGAATGTGACGGCTAAAATTGGCGACAAATTGTCGTTTAAAGCCAGTTACAATACTGAATCAGCCTTTAATTTTGAAAATACTTTAAAACTCAAATATGTGGGGAAAGAGGATGACATTATTCAATCCATCGAAGCGGGAAATGTCAGCTTACCTTTAAACTCCACTTTGATTACCGGTGCGCAAAGTCTTTTTGGTATTAAAACAAAGTTGCGGTTTGGCAAAACCACTATTACCGGTGTGTTTTCGCAGCAGCAAAGCGAAACCAAGAACATCACCGTACAAAATGGGGCGCAGCAAAATCGTTTTCAATTGAGTCCGCTCGACTACGAAGAGAACCGTCATTTTTTCCTCAGCCAATATTTTCGTGACCATTATGAACAAGCTTTGCGGAGCTTACCCATTATTACCTCCGACGTCAACATTACGAAAATTGAGGTTTGGGTGACCAATATCGGCGCCGCCACCGAACAAAACAGGAACATTGTGGCTTTTACCGATTTGGGTGAAGGGAAAACCAATGAGATTTATAACGCAAAAGTACATGCTTTGTCCGGTGGCGAATTGCCTTCAAACCGCTCCAACGATTTGTTATCTAAATTAGATACGGCACAGATTCGCGATATCAACCGGGTGACCGGTTATTTGAGTGGCGACCCGTTGGGGATTGGTCAAACCAATTATTTTGTGTCGGGAGAAGATTTTGTAAAGCTTGAAAATGCCCGTCGTTTAAAACCCTCCGAATACACGGTCAATACCAAGTTGGGATTTATTTCGTTGAATACGGCGCTTAACCGCGATCAGGTGCTGGCTGTTGCGGTGCAGTACACTGTGATTGGTCATGACAGTGTATACCAGGTGGGTGAGTTTTCGGATCAAGGGGTGAGTGCGCCAAAAAATCTGATGGTTAAACTTTTAAAAAGCAACACCCTCAATACCCGGATGCCCATGTGGAATTTGATGATGAAAAATGTCTATTCCATCGGTGCATACCAGGTACAACAGCAAGATTTTGTGCTGAATATTCTCTATTCGGGCGATAAGCAGGGTGTTCCCACCGGATATTTTATGGAGGGCCCCGATGGGGTAAAAGGAGTTCCGTTGATTCATTTGCTTGGGCTCGACCGTTTGGATCAGCAACTCAACCCCATTTCGGGCGGTGATGGTTTTTTTGATTTTATTGACGGTGCTGCCACCCGTGGAGGTACGTTTCAGGCCAGCAACGGTCGTTTGTTTTTCACGGTATTGCAGCCTTTTGGTGCTTATATCCACGATTCGGTATTTGTCAACAATCCCGATTTGGCCAACAAATATGCTTACGATTCATTATATACATTGACCAAAACCGGAGCGGAGCAATATCCGGATAAAAACAAGTTTATTATAGAGGGTTATTACAAATCACAATCAGGGTCCGATATTAGTTTAAATGCCATGAATGTTCCGGTGGGTTCGGTGAAAGTCACTGCCGGTGGAGTGCCGCTTACCGAGAATGTGGACTATATGGTTGATTACACCCTGGGTCGTGTAACCATTTTGAATGATGGTATTTTAAGTTCGGGAACCCCCATCCATGTTTCGCTCGAAAACAACTCCATGTTCAACATTCAGCAAAAGCGGATGATGGGGATTCATGTGGATCATGAGTTTTCGCCCAAACTCCATTTGGGTGCCAGTTTGTTGAACCTCAACGAGCGCCCGCTTACGCAAAAAGTCAATTATGGGGAAGATCCCATTTCGAATACTATTTGGGGAATGGATATTGCCTATGGTACCGAGTCGCGATGGCTCACCAAATTAATTGCCCGGTTACCCGGAACCTCTGCCAATACACCGTCAAAGATTAATTTTAATGCCGAAATGGCGCAATTTCTCCCCGGTCATTCAAAAACAGTGGGGAAAACCGGTACCAGCTATATCGATGATTTTGAAGGAGCCAAATCGACCATCGATTTGATGAACGTGGGGTCATGGTTTTTGGCCAGCACCCCGCAGGGACAGTTTGATTTGTTTCCCGAAGCCTCTTCGCATACGGGTTTCGACTATGGAAAAAACAGGGCGCGTTTTGCCTGGTATATTATCGACCCGACCATTTTTTATGATGTGCGGGGGACGTATCGTCCGAAAAACATATCGAAGGATGAGATTTCTAAAAATACGACGCGTCAGGTGCTCGAAACCGAAGTGTTCCCTAACAAAGATCTTCCCAACGGAACGCCCACCAATATTCCTGTTTTGAATTTGGCCTTTTTTCCGGATGAGCGGGGAGAATATAATTATGATGTGAACCCGGGGGCTTTCTCGGCAGGTATCAATGCCGATGGAACGCTGGCCAATCCCCAAAGCCGTTGGGGTGGGGTGATGCGAAGTTTGGAAACCACTGATTTTGAATCGGCAAACATTCAGTATATCGAATTTTGGATGATGGATCCCTTTGCGGATGATCCCGACAACGGAGGTGATCTTTATTTGGATTTGGGTGATGTTTCGGAAGATATTTTGCCCGATGGACGCAAGAGCTATGAAAACGGATTACCCACCACTGCCGATTTTAAAGATGTCGATACCACCTTGTGGGGTATAGTTCCTCAGCAACAATCACTGGTTGAGTCGTTTAGTAATGTGGCCGGATCGCGGCAATATCAGGATGTGGGTTATGATGGGTTGCGTAGTGAGGACGAGCAGCGTTTCTTTGCGCAAAATTATCTGAAACTGATAAACGACCGTTTTGGTAGTGGTTCACAAGCCTATCAACAGGCTAATCAGGATCCTTCCGCGGATGATTACCATTACTATCGCGGTTCCGATTTTGATGATAATCCCAAATATGCCAGTATTGTCGAACGGTATAAAAAATACAACGGACCTGAAGGAAATTCGCCCACCGATGCGCAGGCTAAAGAGACGTACAAAACCACCGCCACCAATTTACCCAACAAAGAAGATATCAATCGCGACAACACCCTTAGCGAATCGGAACGTTATTATCAATATCATATTAAGCTTGATCCCGCCGATATGGTGGTGGGTAAAAATCATATTGCCGATGTACACGAAGCCGCTAATATTCGCTTACCCAACGGTGATGTGACCAGTGTGAAGTGGTATCAGTTTAAAATTCCGGTTCAAATTCCCGATAAGGTGGTCGGGAGCATTAAAGATTTTCAGAGTATCCGGTTTATGCGTCTGTTTATGAGGGGTTTCAAAAAACCCATTGTATGCCGGTTTGCCACGTTTGATTTGGTGAGGGGTGAGTGGAAATCGTATAACCATTCGCTGCTTTCGCAGGGCGAATATCTGACAGGCGATAATGGCAACCAAACCAGCATGGTGGTCTCGACGGTGAATGTGGAAGAAAATTCAAACCGGGTTCCTGTTCCCTATGTCAT
>CBETNY010000019.1:0-12804 GCA_965537275.1 uncultured bacterium
TTTTAACTGTTCCTGATGAAATTTTTCTTCGAATAGGTTGCTGAGTGATTTCCCCAATGCATTTAATACTCCGGCTTGTTTTCCTGCGGCTCTGCGTATTCCTGAAGCGTCGTGCATGACAATGATGGCGAAAACAACGCTGATGGCAAAATAAACACTGTGGATACCTTGTGTAATTCCTACCGCTGTGGCCAATGAACTAACAGTGGACGAGTGGGAGCTGGGCATACCGCCTGTTTCCCAAAAGCGTCGAATGTTAAGTCTTTTTTCAAGAATTAGCGAGCTGACAACTTTGTAAAATTGTGCAATAAACCATGCTATTACCACCACGTCCAATATTTTATTGCCCAAAATGAAACCTGAAGCCATATAGAAAGTGTTTTAACCGGTACAAATATATTGAAGAATTGTTATGTCTAAGTTAATTTTACATTAATTAGGTCTGAAAACACGTTTATAAAGGTTGCCTCTTTATTTCCGATGTTTTGTTACGAATTTTATATCTTTGGTTTTTGATAATTACAGGTATAGGCTAGCGTATTCTTACCCTACACAGGTATTGATACCTGCCGGTTGCTTTTTGATTAACATTTTATAAAAAATACAATGAAAAAAAGTTTAATCCTCATCGTAACTGCTTTGTTAGCATTCAGTCAATGGACTTTTAGCCAGACCGAAAAAAAACAAATTACCCTGAAAGACATTTGGACGTACTACAAATTTTACCCCAAAACGGTAAGAGGAATTGTTTCGCTTAACAATGGCACGCAGTACACTTCCATTAAAAAAGGTTCCATCGTGGTGTACGATTACAAAACGGGTGATTCGGTTACTACGCTGGTGGCTGCTTCCGATTTGGTTCCTGAAGGAAAAAAGGAGCCTATCAAAATTGGGAATTTTAAGGTGAATAAAGATGAGACGAAATTTATTTTTCCCACACAAGTGGAACAGATTTATCGCCATTCGAGGGTTGCCTTCAATTACATTTGGGATACGCAAACCAAGAAGCTTTCTCCTTTGTCGGAAAACGGTAAACAACGCCTGGCCGATTTCTCGCCCGATGGAAATCAGGTGGCTTTTGTTCGCGAGAACAATCTTTTTATCAAAAATCTGAAAACGGGCCTTGAAAAGCAGATTACCTTCGATGGGAAGAAAAACAGTATCATTAACGGTACCTGCGACTGGGTTTACGAAGAAGAGTTTAGTTTTACAAAGGCTTTTTTCTGGTCGCCCGATGGTAAAAAGATTGCCTTTTACCGTTTCGACGAAAGTAAGGTGAAACAATACACGCTTACTTTTTTTGGGACGTTGTACCCCAAATGGGATACTTACAAATATCCTGTGGCCGGTGAAGATAATTCGGTGGTGCAGATTTATGTTTACAACCTTGAAAACGGAAAAACCACCAAAATGGATGTGGGTGAAAATACCGATCAGTACATTCCACGTGTAAAATGGACAACCGATCCCAATGTGCTGGCTATTGAGCGATTAAACCGCCTGCAAAATCATCTGGACATTTTACTTTCTGATGCCACTACCGGCATATCCAAAACGCTTTATACAGAGGATAATAAATATTACATCGATATTACTGATGACTTGACCTTCTTGCCTGACGGAAAACATTTTCTTATTACTTCTGAAAAGAATGGCTATAATGCTATTTATCTGTATGATATGCGGGGTAAATTGGTGCGTCAGCTCACCAAAGGCAATTGGGATGTAACCAAGGTGTATGGATATAATCCAAAACGGAAAATGGTGTTTTTCCAGGCAGCAAAAACTTCTCCCATGGACAGGGATATTTTGGCGGTGAATCTGAAGGGACGGTTAACAAAGATTTCCTCAAAAACAGGAACCAATGACGGTGTATTTAGTAAAAGTTTTGATTATTACATCAACACATGGAGCGATGCCAATACACCACCTTATATTACGGTGAATAATTCAAAAGGAAAAACCATTCGTGTGCTGGAGGATAATCAGGCTTTTGTTAAGAAAATGGAGCAGTATGATTTGAGTAAACAGGAATTTTTTACGTTGCAATCGTCCGAATTCAAATTACCCAATGGAAAACAGGTTGATTTGAATGCCTGGATTATTAAGCCACCCCACTTCGATCCGAATAAAAAATATCCGGTATTGATGTATGTGTATGGTGGTCCGGGTGCCCAGACGGTGAACAACGCATGGGGCTGGAGTAATTACTTTTGGTTTCAGATGCTGGCTGAAAAAGGGGTAGTGGTGATTTCGGTCGATAACCGTGGAACCGGTGCCCGGGGCGAGCTTTTTAAAAAGATGACCTATTTGCAGTTGGGGAAATATGAAATTGCCGATCAAATAGAGGCGGCAAAGCTGATTGGTCGCTTCCCATATGTTGACAGTACACGCATCGGTATGTTCGGATGGAGTTATGGCGGGTTTATGTCGTCGTTGGCCATTACCAAAGGGGCCGAAGTATTTAGCACCGCCGTGGCCGTGGCACCGGTTACTACCTGGCGCTATTACGATAATATTTATACCGAGCGTTATATGCGTAAGCCACAGGATAACGCCATTGGCTATGATTTTAATTCACCGATTCATTATGTGAAAAATTTAAAAGGCCATTTTCTGTTGGTGTTTGGCAGTGCCGATGACAATGTGCATCCGCAAAACTCCATGGATTTTATTACGGCTTTGGTGAATGCCAACAAACCATTCGATTTAATGGTATATCCCAATAAGAATCATGGAATTTATGGGGGAAATACCCGCTTGCATTTGTATACAAAGATGACGGATTTTATTTTGAAATATCTGAAATAAAGTGTTCGCAAGTTGATTTATCGATAAAAGAACCGGTTATGGTAAATGAATAATTGCGGCAGGGGGCGCAGCGGCAGCCCCCGAAGGCCGAAACCGATGTGAAGCGGCACGGACAGGGCGACCCTGGAAGCCCCTGTCCGTGGCTTGCACAACACGGTTTTCGGACAAGGGGCTATAGCGTAGCACCCGCCCGGCCGCCCAAAACCATATCTGTCCATTTTTCCTGATTTTTTTATTGCCTATTCAAAAATTTTATATTTTTGCCGCCTGTAATCATTTTGAATTTATTATTAATTAACAAAGAAAGTAGGTATTTACAATGATTATTATTCCTGTAAAAGAAGGCGAAAACATTGACCGGGCCCTGAAACGTTTCAAACGTAAATTTGAAAAAACCGGGGCTATGCGTGCTTTGCGCGATGGACAACGTTTTACCAAACCTTCTGTAAGGAGGCGTGAACAAAAGCTGAAAGCCATTTATGTGCAGAAGCTGCGCCAGGCCGAACAAGGCTAATTAAGCTTTTTTAAGGAAGTTTTTTAGAGGAAACTTTGATTCGGGTACAAGATTTTGTATCTTTGAATCAAAGTTTTTTCTTTTATATGTCGATTGACTATATGGCGATTAACCAATTTTTACGATACCTACAGTATGAACGGCGCTATTCGGCGCACACCCAGCGTGCCTACCAATCCGATTTGAATGCATTTGCTTCTTATCTTGAAGAAGATTTTGAACTTGAGGATGTTCGAAATGCCAGGGCTGATATGATTCGCTCGTGGGTTGTCGCGTTAATGGATGAGGGACTGAAGGCGCGTACCATCAATCGCAAGGTGAGTAGTTTGAAAGCTTTTTACAATTATTTAATGCGGCAGGGGTTGATAATGGAAAATCCGGCTGCGCAAATTCATACTTTAAAACAAGCCGAACGAATTCCTGCCTATGTGGATGAGGATGCTATGCGGATGTTGTTGGGGGAAATGCCTCCGGAGAATGATTTCAGGGCCTGGCGCGACAGGATGATTTTGCTGTTATTGTATACCACCGGAATACGGTTAAGCGAATTGTTATCGTTGCGTAGCCAATCGTTCGATTTTTCCGGTAACACCTTAAAAGTATTGGGCAAACGAAATAAAGAGCGGATCATTCCGTTTTCATTGCAGATAAAACAGGAAATACAAACCTATCTTACGGTGAAGCAAAATACTTTTGGCGGGCAGCAGGAAGATTGGTTCATTGTGACCAATAAAGGAAAGAAAGCTTACGGAAAGTTTGTTTATCGTGTGGTGAACAAAGCCCTGATGCCTGTAAACAGTGCAAAAAAGAGTCCCCATGTGCTACGGCATACTTTTGCCACGCATTTGTTAAACCATGGTGCTTCGCTTAATGCCATTAAGGATTTGTTGGGGCATGCCAATTTATCGGCTACCCAGATATACACCCACACCACCATTGAACAGTTAAAATCAATATATACGCAAGCCCATCCCAGGGCTCATTTAAAAAAAGGAGGTTAATATGAACGTAAACATTAAAGCGGTACATTTTAGAGCCGACAAGAAGTTGGAAAGCTTTATTGAGAAGAAAATTCAGAAGCTTTCGGGTTTACACGAAGGGTTGATGGGTTCGGAAGTTATCTTAAAATTGGATAACACCGATACCCGTGAAAACAAAATTGCAGAAATTCGCTTGAATTTAAAAGGCGAAAAGTTGTTTGCCAAGAAGCAAAGTCGTACCTTTGAAGAGTCAACCGATCAGGCAGTGGATGCCCTTAAAAAGCAGATTGAGAAGTACAAAGGACGATTTAAAAAATAAAATGAAATATTTTCTAAAAATTGTTTGGTAATTCCAACTAAACATTCTATTTTTGCAGACCTTTTTGAGAGGAGGTCTGCTTTTTATTGAATCGTTCTGAAAGTATTGCTGATAAAGCGCAATGGCCGGCGCATGAATCAAAATAAATTGCCAGCATAGCTCAGTTGGCCAGAGCAGCTGATTTGTAATCAGCCGGTCGGGGGTTCGAATCCCTCTGCTGGCTCAGTTCTTAAAAAGATTGAAATAGATAGTAAAATAAAAAAAACGGGGGGATACCGAAGCGGTCAAACGGGGCAGACTGTAAATCTGTTGGCTCAGCCTTCGGAGGTTCGAATCCTCCTCCCCCCACCAGAACTGAAGAAGTAAAAAGGATGAAGGTTAAAGGTTAAAGGAAGGCAATTCAACGCGACTTGAATATTCACTTTAACCTTGGAACTTTAACCTTGGAACTTGAAATGCGGGAGTAGCTCATCTGGTAGAGCGACAGCCTTCCAAGCTGTAGGTGGCCGGTTCGAGCCCGGTTTCCCGCTCTGGTTTTGCCGGGGTAGCTCAGGGGTAGAGCACTTCCTTGGTAAGGAAGGGGTCACGAGTTCAATTCTCGTCCTCGGCTCTGCATATAGAAGAATAGAATAAGAAAGAAAAACAAACAAACATTAATTTTTAACATTTTTAATATGGCTAAAGAAAAATTCGAACGTTCCAAACCGCACGTAAATATTGGGACTATTGGTCACGTAGACCATGGAAAAACCACCTTAACTGCTGCCATTACGCTGACACTTCAAGACAAAGGTTTGGCAGAGTTTAAGTCATTTGAATCCATTGACAACGCCCCTGAGGAAAAAGAAAGAGGTATTACTATTAACACGGCTCACGTTGAGTATCAGACTGACAATCGTCACTATGCCCATGTTGACTGTCCCGGTCACGCTGACTATGTGAAAAACATGGTTACCGGTGCTGCTCAAATGGACGGTGCTATTTTGGTTGTGGCCGCTACTGACGGTCCTATGCCTCAGACCCGTGAGCACATCTTGTTGGCTCGCCAGGTTGGTGTTCCCCGTATTGTTGTTTTTATGAACAAAGTGGATATGGTGGACGACGAAGAGTTGCTTGAGCTTGTTGAAATGGAAATTCGCGACTTATTAAGTTTTTACAACTTTGATGGTGACGAAACTCCTATTATTCAAGGTTCTGCTCTGGGTGCTTTGAATGGTGAAGCCAAATGGGTAGAAAAAATCTATGAATTGATGGAAGCTTGCGATACCTGGATTCCATTGCCAACCCGTGACGAGCACAAACCTTTCTTGATGCCTGTTGAAGATGTATTCTCTATCACCGGCCGTGGTACTGTGGCTACCGGTAGAATTGAAACCGGTGTCATACACACAGGTGATCCTGTAGAAATTATCGGTATGGGTGCCGAAAAAATGAAATCGGTTGTAACCGGTGTTGAGATGTTCCGTAAGATTTTGGACGAAGGTATGGCTGGTGATAATGCCGGTTTGCTTTTGCGTGGTGTTGAAAAGGACAAAATTAAAAGAGGAATGGTTATCGCTGCTCCTGGTACTGTTACTCCTCACAACCACTTCAAAGCTGAGGTTTATATCTTGAAAAAAGAAGAAGGTGGTCGTCACACACCATTCCACAACAAATATCGTCCTCAGTTCTATTTCAGAACAACCGACGTTACGGGAGAAATTATGCTTCCTGATGGTGTTGAGATGGTGATGCCTGGTGATAACCTTACCATTGAAGCCAAATTGATTTCTGACATTGCCATGGATAAAGGACTTCGTTTCGCTATCCGTGAGGGTGGCCGTACAGTAGGTGCCGGTCAGGTGACAGAAATTCTTGACTAATAACAAAATAAAATAAGCTTTGAAAGGTATCCCGAATATTTCGGGATACCTTTGATTGCTCATAAAACAGGTATACGGGTGTAGCTCAATTGGTAGAGTAGTGGTCTCCAAAACCATTGGTTGTGGGTTCGATTCCTACCACCCGTGCAAAACAGTATCGATCATGGCAAAATTTAGTTTCGTTAACTATCTGAAAGAAGTTAATAATGAGTGGATGCATAAAGTATCCTGGCCAACTTGGAGTGAGCTGCAGAACAGTGCAATTGTGGTATCCGTTGCTTCCCTTTTAATAGCCCTTGTGGTTTATCTGATGGATATTTCATTTTCAAGCCTCTTAGAGAGATTCTATGGTCTCTTTTAGTGCAAAAAAGTGCTGTTCTAATTTAAATATATTTATAACTTGTTAATTACTAAACTGAACCTACCTGTAAGATGAGCCAAGATTCCGGTAAAAAGTGGTATGTGGTTAGAGCCATCAGTGGCAAAGAGAAGAAGGTAAAGGAATACCTGGAAAGTGAAATTAATCGTTTGGGAATCCAGGATTACATTTCGCAGGTTCTCATTCCTACTGAAAAGGTGTATCAAATTCGTAAAGGGAAAAAAATTAGCAAAGAGCGAAATTATTTTCCGGGTTACGTATTGGTAGAAGCCGAGCTAACAGGTGAAATTCCCCATATTATCAGGAATATCCCTGATGTATTGGGTTTTTTAGGTACCCGTGGCGAAGCAGATCCTTTACGTCCTGCAGAAGTAAAACGAATCCTTGGAAAAATGGATGAGTTGGCCGAGCAAGGCGAAGAGGTGAACATTCCTTTTATTGTGGGAGAAACCGTTACCGTAATCGATGGCCCTTTTAACAGTTTTAGCGGTGTTATTGAGGAGATCAACGAAGAGAAGAAGAAGTTGAAAGTGATGGTGAAGATCTTCGGCCGAAAAACCCCGCTCGAATTAGGGTTTATGCAGGTAGAGAAAGAATAGTGTTAACGTATTTTTAATTTTAAACATTTGGTTTAAAATGGCAAAACAAATTAGTGGTTTAATTAAATTACAGATTAAGGGTGGCGCTGCAAATCCATCCCCGCCTGTAGGACCGGCATTAGGTGCTAAAGGTGTGAATATCATGGAATTCTGTAAACAGTTTAATGCGCGTACGCAGGATCAGGCCGGTAAGGTAATTCCGGTGATCATTACTGTTTATAGTGATAAATCCTTTGATTTCATCATCAAGACACCTCCGGTAGCTGTACAAATCATGGAAGCTGCAAAGCTTAAAAAAGGTTCAGCAGAGCCTAACCGTGTTAAAGTGGCTACCATCACCTGGGAACAGGTGAAAACCATTGCAGAAGCAAAGATGAAAGACTTAAATGCTTTCACCGTTGAATCAGCAATGCGTATGGTGGCCGGTACTGCCAGAAGCATGGGGGTGAAGATTAAAGGTGAATTCCCTGTATTATAATCTGTTAAAAAGGAGGAGAATATGGCAAAATTGACAAAAAAACACAAAGAAGCTTTAGCCAAATTCGACAAAAATGCAGAATACTCCTTAGCAGAAGCTGTTAAATTGGTAAAGGATATAACCTATACAAAATTTGATGCTTCGGTTGATGTTAGTGTACGTTTAGGTGTTGACCCGCGTAAAGCCAATCAAATGGTGCGTGGTTCGGTAACCTTGCCGCACGGAACCGGTAAAGATTTACGGGTTTTGGTGCTGTGTACACCTGACAAGGAGGAAGAAGCAAAAGCAGCCGGAGCTGACTTTGTTGGTTTGGATGAATACATCCAAAAAATCAAAGGGGGTTGGACTGATGTAGATGTCGTAATTACCATGCCCAATGTCATGCCTAAGGTAGGACAATTGGGTAGGATTTTAGGGCCCAGAGGCCTTATGCCGAACCCTAAAACCGGAACAGTGACCATGGAAATTGGTAAAGCTGTCCAAGCGGCTAAAGCAGGGAAAATTGATTTTAAGGTGGATAAATTTGGAATCATTCACAACGCTGTTGGAAAAGTAAGTTTCGATGAACAGAAGCTCAATGAAAACATTTCCGAACTGATTCATACCATTGTAAAATTGAAACCGGCTTCGGCTAAGGGTACTTATGTAAAAAGTATTTATATTTCCAGCACCATGAGTCCTGGTATTGCGGTAGATCCTAAATCGATTTCTGCTAACGCGTAACGGAAAAAAAAGAAATTGCTATGAGAAAAGAAGATAGAAAAAACCTTATAGATTCTTTATCCGAATTGTTGGCCAACAACCATAATTTTTATCTGACGGATATCTCTACATTAAATGCAGAAGATACCTCAAAGTTAAGAAGGATGTGTTTTAACCGCGGTATTCAGTTAAGGGTTGTCAAAAACACTTTGCTGAAAAAAGCCATGGACAAATCGGAAAGAGACTTTAGCGAGTTGCATGAAGCCCTCAAAGGAAATACTGCATTAATGATGGCTGAAGCAGGAAGTGCTCCTGCTAAATTGATTCAGGAATTCAGAAAAAAATCGGATTATCCAATTGTAAAAGCTGCTTTCATTGAAGAAATGGCTTATTTAGGGGATGATCAGCTTGAATTTTTGGCTTCCATCAAATCGAAAGACGAGCTTATTGCCGATGTTATTGCTTTACTGCAATCACCGGTTAAAAATGTGGTATCCGCACTACAATCCGGTGGTACAAAACTTTCCGGAATACTTGAAACCTTGGCTGAAAAAAGCGAATAGGCAAAAACAAAGAATAAAAAACGAATATTTAACAATTTAAAAATAACAAAAATGGCAGATTTGAAAGCATTTGCAGAACAATTAGTTAATCTTACTGTAAAAGAAGTAAACGAACTGGCAGAAATTCTTAAAGAAGAATATGGTATCGAACCTGCTGCAGCTGTTGCAGTTGCAGCTCCTGGTGCAGCCGCTGAAGGCGCAGCACAGGAAGAGCAAACAGAATTTGATGTAATTCTTAAAGCTCCCGGTCAATCTAAACTTGCTGTTGTAAAACTGGTAAAAGAATTAACTAGCCTTGGTCTGAAAGAATCAAAAGAATTAGTTGATTCTGCTCCAAAAGCAATTAAAGAAGGTATCAGCAAAGAAGAAGCTGAAGCCTTAAAGACTCAGCTTGAAGCAGCTGGTGCCGAAGTAGAAGTTAAGTAAGACTTCTTTTCTATAAAATTGGTGGAACCTCTATCCCGAAAACCGGGATAGAGGTTTGCGCCTATTTGTTCTTATACATCATTCTTTCATTATTCGCCGGTGTTTACCGGCATTGTTCATAACTTAAAACTATTGTGTCTTGGCTGGAATCAAAACCGAAAGAATCAACTTCGCATCGACAAAAAACCTGATGCCTTATCCTGATTTTCTGGACATTCAGATAAAATCCTTTCAGGATTTTTTTCAACTGGAAACCAATACCGAAAATCGAAAAAATGAAGGCCTTTTCAGGGTTTTTTCAGAAAACTTTCCCATCACCGATGCGAGAAATAATTTTGTCCTCGAATTCCTGGATTATTTTGTTGACCCGCCGCGTTATACCATCGAAGAGTGTATCGAGCGTGGTTTAACATACAGCGTACCGCTTAAAGCTAAATTAAAACTTTATTGTACCGACCCTGAACACGAAGACTTCGAAACCATTGTTCAGGATGTTTATTTGGGAATGATTCCCTATATGACCCCCCGTGGTACTTTCATCGTTAATGGAGCCGAAAGGGTCATCGTTTCCCAATTACACCGTTCGCCTGGCGTTTTCTTTGGACAACACCGCCATGCCAATGGTACCCAGTTGTTCTCTGCCCGTATTATCCCTTTTAAAGGGTCGTGGATGGAATTTTCTACGGACATTAACAACGTGATGTATGCCTACATCGATCGTAAAAAGAAATTGCCGGTTACCACCTTACTTCGTGCCATCGGGTTTGAATCCGATCGTGATATTCTCGAAATATTCGATCTGGCCGAGGAGGTTAAAGTAAGTAAAGCCGGCCTTAAAAGAGTTCTCGGACGCAGCCTTGCTGCGCGTGTTGTCCGTTCATGGTTCGAAGATTTTGTGGATGAAGATACGGGTGAAGTAGTAACCATTGAAAGAAATGATGTCATTATAGAACGCGAAACCGTTCTCGAAAGTCAACATATCGAGAAAATTATCGATGCCGGCGTCAAAACCATCTTGCTCCATAAAGACGATGCCTCCATCAACGAATATTCTGTTATTTTCAATACCCTGCAAAAAGATACAACAAACTCCGAAAAAGAGGCTGTTGAATACATATATTTCCAACTTCGTAACGCTTTACCTCCCGATGAGGAAACGGCTCGAAGTATTTTTGAACGTCTTTTCTTCTCCGACAAACGATATGACCTGGGTGAAGTGGGACGTTACCGCATCAACAAAAAACTGGAACTCAATACTCCGATGGATGTGCGGGTGCTTACCAAAGAAGACATTGTCTTAATTATTAAGCATTTGATTAAACTGCTGAATCAAAAGACCATCGTTGATGATATTGATCACCTGAGTAACCGTCGTGTTCGTACCGTGGGCGAGCAATTGTATTCGCAATTTGGTGTGGGGCTGGCTCGTATGGCACGTACCATTCGCGAAAGAATGAATGTGCGCGACAATGAGGTGTTTACACCTACCGACCTGATTAACGCCAAGACTTTGTCGTCGGTGATTAACTCATTTTTTGGTACCAATGCCTTGTCGCAGTTTATGGACCAAACCAATCCGCTTTCCGAAATTACCCACAAAAGACGTATTTCGGCACTGGGGCCGGGTGGTTTGTCACGCGAACGGGCAGGTTTCGAGGTTCGTGACGTTCACTATACGCACTACGGACGTTTGTGTACCATCGAAACCCCTGAGGGTCCTAATATTGGTCTTATTTCGTCACTTTGTGTGTTTGCTAAAATTAATCACCTTGGTTTTATTGAAACACCTTATCGCAAAGTGGTCGAAGGGGTTATCGATTATCAACATGAACCGATTTACCTGAGTGCCGAAGAGGAGGAAGATAAAATTATTGCTCAGGCCAATACTGTGGTTGATGAAAAAGGGACCTTTGTAAATAATAAAGTAAAAGTACGTTATCAGGCCGATTATCCCATTACTCCACGTGAAGAAGTCGACTTGATTGATATTGCTCCAAACCAAATTGCATCCATCGCTGCTTCGTTGATTCCTTTCCTGGAACATGATGATGCTAACCGTGCTTTGATGGGCTCGAACATGATGCGTCAGGCAGTACCCTTGTTGAATCCGGAAGCACCTATTGTTGGTACCGGAATCGAAGGTCGCGTGGCTCTTGATTCACGGGTGTTGGTCACTGCCGAAGGCGAAGGAGTGGTTGAATATGTGGATGCCAAGAAAATCGTCATCCGCTATTCGCGAAACGATTTTGAGAGATTGGTAAGCTTCGACGATGATGTAAAAGAATACAGGTTAACCAAATTTCAACGCACCAACCAAAACACCTCTATCAACTTGCGACCCATCGTTCGTGTGGGAGATAAGGTGACCAAGGGACAGGCTTTGTGCGAAGGTTATGGAACCGAGGGTGGCGAACTTGCTTTAGGACGCAACCTGAGGGTAGCTTTTATGCCCTGGAAAGGGTATAATTATGAGGATGCTATCGTGATTTCCGAAAAAATTGTGAAAGACGACATCTTTACCTCGGTGCATATCGAGGAATTTACCTTGGAAGTACGCGATACCAAACGGGGTATTGAAGAGCTTACCAACGATATTCCCAATGTGAGTGCCGAAGCAACCAAAGATTTGGATGAAAACGGCTTGATCCGTGTGGGTGCCGAAGTGAAAGAGGGAGATATTTTGATTGGAAAGATTACTCCTAAAGGCGAAAGCGATCCCACTCCTGAAGAAAAATTGTTGCGTGCCATTTTTGGTGATAAAGCCGGCGATGTGAAAAATGCTTCCTTAAAAGCACCCCCTTCGTTACAGGGTGTTGTGCTGGAGAAACATTTGTTCTCACGTTCGGTGAAAAGTGCCAAATCGAAGGCCAATGAAAAAGCCATTATTGAACAACTTGACGAGGAGTACAATAAAGCTTTTGCTGAATTAAAAACCAAGCTGGTTGATAAACTGACTGTTTTAATTAGTAACCGAACTTCTCAGGGAGTGACCAATGTGTATGGTGATGTGGTAGTTCCTACTAAAACCAAGTTTACACAAAAAATCCTCCATACCATCGACTTTATCAATGTCAATCCAAATAAATGGACGACTGATAAAGAGAAAAATGAGACGATTAAAATCTTACTCAACAACTACAACATTAAGTACAAAGAGTTGTTGGGGGTTTA
>CBETNY010000020.1:0-12353 GCA_965537275.1 uncultured bacterium
TGCAAAGAAGTGTAAATTTTGCAGATTCAAATCGTGACCTGCATTGATACCCAAGCCCACTTGCCTGGCTACTTTTGCTGCCTCAACGAAAGGCTTAATGGTGGATTCGGGATTTTTCACAAACCCCGATGCATAGCCTTCCGTATAGAGCTCAATTCGATCGGTGCCGGTTAATTGGGCATGCTCAACCATTTCAGGAATCGGATCCACAAATATGGAGGTTCGGATACCGGCATCCTTAAAACGGGCAATTACATCCACCAAAAAATCCTTATGCTTCACAGTGTCCCATCCATGATCGGATGTGAGCTGATCAGGATCATCAGGAACAAGCGTTACCTGATCGGGTTTATGCTTAAGCACCAAATCGACAAAAGCCGGAATTGGATTTCCTTCAATATTAAATTCAGTGGTCACCAAAGGACGTAACAATTCCACATCATGATATCGGATATGTCGCTCGTCGGGACGAGGATGCACCGTAATTCCTTGTGCCCCAAAACGCTGGCAATCAACAGCCGCCTTCTGCACATCAGGCAAATTTCCTCCCCGCGCATTACGCAAGGTGGCTATCTTATTAATATTTACACTTAATCGGATCATTATCTTAAATTTGTGCAAAATTAATAAAATGAGGGTGCCCATGGGTGCAATCCGGGTATTTGTACGCCATAAAATGACCGGCCATTCGTTCCCTTATTTTCAACAAAGCGGATAAAACCATGAAATTAGTCATTCAGCGGGTAACACATGCTTCGGTAAGCATAGAAAACCAGGTAACCGCAAACATCGGGAAAGGGATGCTGGTATTGTTAGGGATTGAAGCCAACGATTCGGAAGAAGATATTGAATGGTTAACCTCAAAAATTATCAAACTACGTATTTTTGATGATCACCGGGGAGTGATGAACCTTGACATTCAACAAATTGACGGAGAGATTCTACTCGTCAGCCAGTTTACGCTACTGGCAAGCACAAAAAAAGGGAACCGCCCTTCGTACATCAGGGCTGCCCGACCGGAAGTGGCTATCCCTCTTTACGAGAAATTTATCCATAAACTTCAAACCTACGTCAACAAACCGGTCAGGACAGGTACTTTTGGTGCCGAAATGGCTATTGAGCTTACCAACGATGGCCCGGTTACCATCATTATCGACAGTAAAAACAGGATTTAATCCATCCTATTGATTCGCCAAAGCCGATTTAATTCCTTTCATTAAAACCGGTTTAGGTTTCACCCCCACATATTTGTTCACCACCTTTCCATCTTTAAAAATCAGGATGGTAGGAATATTCCGGATACCCAATTCTTTAGCCACTTTTTGGTTGTTCTGGACATCGAGTTTGCAAATTTGTACCTGATCGCTCATCTCTTCAGCCAGTTCGCTCACCACAGGCCCCTGGATTTTACAAGGAGTGCACCATTCGGCCCAGAAATCAACCAGACTAACCCCTTTGCTAATTTTTTTCTTAAAATTGGCATCGGTCAGGATAACCAATTTTTCACTGTCAGGCGTATTGCCCATTTTGGCAATCATTTTATAGCGTTTATAAAAAGCAGCAATCAACACGGCAATAAAAATTCCAAGGATAACCCAAAAAACAACATTCATTTTATTTGATTTTTAATTTGATTTACCAGATACACTTTACTTTGAATTCCGGGCATTTGCAATACCACTTTACCCTCATTCATCAGTAATAAAAAGGGAATATTTCGTACACCAAAACGTTCGGCCAGCAGCCGGTTATCGCTTACATTAATCTTAGCGATACGCAGCGCACTGCCAAATTCACCGGCAATTTCTTTATAAATTCTGTCTTGAGCCCCGCAGGCGGAACACCATTCGGCCCAAAAGTCGACCAGCCACAAACCCTTTTCCAGGAATTGCTCCCAGTTCATAAAATTAAGGTGTACAAAATCCTTTTCCATCGGGCGGCAAAGATATAAATTATACAGGTTGGAACTTTAATAAAAATTACACCCACAACTTACACTACCCAAGTCTTTAACGAAACTTTACCCGGGTAATTCCGGCTCCCCCCAGATTTATGGGTGCATCACCAAACCACACCACCTCAGAAACGGTTTGTAAATATTCGCGAATGATCTCGCGTAAAATACCAAACCCTTTTCCATGAAGAATACTCACCTCTTTAACATTTAACAAAATGGCATCGTCGATATACTTTTGCAAAAGTTCCATGGCTTCATCGGCGCGTTTTCCTCTCAAGTCGAGTGAAAGCTCAAAGGAGGCCGCTTTGGAATTTATGTCGTTCATGATGCTTGAGTAATCCGATTTTCGCGTTCTTTTTTTGGGCTTATTTTTAGTTTTGACCAGTTTGTTTGTGGCAATTTTCAACCGGATGCCATTGACTTCCACTTCGCTGCTGGCACCTTGTTTGGAAATTAATTCACCAATGATGTCACTATCCACAACCTGAACCCGATCGCCCACCTCAACGCGCCCCATTTCTTCGGGTGAAAATACTTTCCTGGCTACCGAAGACTTCTTCTTTTTTCTTTCCTGAACACGGTCTTTTTCTTTTAATTCGGATTCAAGTTTAAGTCTGGTGTTTTCGAGTTGTTGACGTGCTTCACGGGTAATTTTTTTCTCAGCCTGAGATTCTTTGATTTGCCGTATGGTTTTTTCAATTTCCCGGTTTGATTGCTTCACCACTTCAAGCGCTTCTTGCTGTGCTTTTTTTAAGATTTGCTTTTTTTGTTTTTCGACCTCCTCGGTTAAAGCCGAATATTTTTGCATCAAAGCGGCCATTTTTTCCTCTGCCTGCCTGAGTTCTTCTTTTTTCTTGTTTATGATAATTTTATCTGCCTCGAGCTGTTGAAGCTGGTGATCAAACCGTAAATGTTTCCCGCCGCCAATTTTGCGGGCACGGTTTAAGGCATACTGCGGAAATCCAATTTTCCGGGCAATTTCAAAAGCAAAAGAGCTTCCCGGTTTACCCATCCTCAATTGATAAAGGGGTTTCAGTGCTTTTACATCAAACAACATGGCCCCATTGACCAAACCCTCCATCCGCTCTGCGGCCAATTTAAGATTCGTGTAGTGGGTAGTAATCACCCCAAAGGTCTCTTTTTTCACCAAAAACCCAAGGGTAGCCTCAGCAATGGCACCACCCAGTTGAGGTTCGGTTCCCGTTCCAAATTCATCAATCAAAACCAAACTTTTCGCATTGGCATGGCGCAAAAAGTGCTTCATATTCAACAAATGGGAGCTGTAGGTACTTAAGTCGTTTTCGAGCGATTGTTCATCCCCGATATCAATAAAAATGTTTTCAAAAATTCGAAACCGGCTGTCGGGCGATACCGGTACGGGCATTCCGCATTGAAGCATATACTGCAACAGACCCACGGTTTTCAAGCAGACCGATTTACCACCGGCATTAGGACCTGATATGATAAGGATTCTTCGGCTTTCATCCAGTTCCAAATCCAGGGGAACCACCTCTTTTCCGGTCTGTTTGTGCGACAGATAGAGCAAAGGATGCGTGGCCTGTTTTATCAAAACCACTTTTTCAGAGGTGAGTTGAGGCATCGTGGCCTTAATTTGCATGGAAAACAAAGCCTTTGCCCTGATAAAATCCATCAATCCCATGATGCGATAGGCACGAATCAATTCTTCCAAATAGGGCCGTAAAGAATCGGTAAACCGCGTAAGGATACGAATAATTTCGCGCCTTTCCTTATTTTCAAGCTCCACAATTTCATTATTCACCTCCACCGAAGCCATCGGTTCAATAAAGATGGTTTGACCACTGGCCGATTCATCGTGGATAAAACCCGGTAAAGCCCTTTTGTCGGAAGCTTTTACCGGAATAACCGCTCTCCCGTTGCGAATGGTAATCTCGGCATGATCAGGTAACCATCCCGATTGTTTGGCATGATTGAAAGCCTTACGGGTTTCGCGCATCACCTGACGTGCCTTACTCATCAACTTTTGTCTGATTTCCATCAACCCGGGGGAGGCCCCATCACGAATTTCTCCCTTTTCATCCACAATGGCTGATGCCGCCTGCCAAATTTCGCGCGGAAAGACAAAATCAGCAATCACTGCTTTTAGGCGAGGATATTCATCTTCTTTCGACAGCTTAAAGAACTCCAAAATGTGGTTCAAAGTATCCAATGACCTTTTCAAATCAAACAAAGCATCTTGTTCAATATAAGCCCCTTTGGTTTTCAAACGCGACAATTCCTGACGGCAATCAATATAATTTTGGGTAGGAAACGACTTGCCCAGTTCCAAAATCAAGACAAATTCCATGCTTTGTTCAAGCATCTTTTGAATCACGGAAACATTGGAAGTAAAATGCATTTTACTAACAAAGGTTCGACCCATATCACTAATGCACTGACTGCTGACCAAATCCCTAATTTGGTTAAAATCGACTTTCTGCTCGAAATTTGACGGGTAAATCATTGTTGCAAAAATAGCGAAAAGAGATGGATTTGTGCACAGAACAAACCCGTGACCACTTGATTAAATTCTCTCCTTCTCACTCTTGAGTTATGAGGAATGACACACTCGAAATCAGGATCATCCCGTTTTGGATTAAACCGCCTCGGAATGATATTTCAAAGCAGCCTTTACAAAATCAATAAATAACGGATGGGGTTGCTTGACCGTACTGCTGTATTCGGGATGAAACTGAACCCCCACAAACCAGGGATGATCTTTTAGTTCAATTATTTCAACCAAATCTTCATCGGGGTTTATACCGGCAAGGCGCACTCCATTATCCTGGAACATTTTACGGTATTCGTTATTAAATTCGTAACGATGGCGGTGACGTTCGTGAACCAACTCAGAAGAATAGGCCTGAAAACTGATTGATTCGGGATTGAGTTTACAGGCATAAGCACCCAAACGCATGGTACCGCCCAAATTTTTCAATTTCTTCTGGTTTTCCATAATATCAATCACCGGATAAGGTGTATCAGGATCCATCTCGGTGGAATGTGCCCCTTTCAGGTGTAGAACATTGCGTGAAAACTCAATGGCTGCGCACTGCATCCCCAAACAAATGCCCAGAAAAGGAATCTTGTTCTCTCGTGCATAACGGATGGCCTCTATTTTACCTTCAATTCCACGATTTCCAAAACCCGGCGCCACCAAAATACCATCCAGGTGGGCCAGCTTCTCCTCCACATTTTCAGGGGTTATATTCTCCGATTGTACACGTCTTATCTTAACTTTTGTTTGATTGACCGCTCCCCCATGTACAAACGATTCGTTGATCGATTTATAGGCATCCTTTAGTTCAACGTATTTACCCACCAGCCCGATTTCCACTTCATGCTTTGGATTTTTCAAATTCTCCACAAAGTTGATCCAGTTTTCCAGATCAAGGTTCTCGGGAACCGGAGTATCCGTTTTTTTAAGCACTTCTATATCAAGCTTTTCGTCACGCATCAAAAGCGGAACATCATAGATCGTTTCGGCATCGCGCGATTCGATTACTGCTGTAGGTGTTACATTACAGAATTGTGCAATTTTATGTTTAATTCCCTTATATAAAGGGTGTTCGGTTCGGCACACAATAATATCGGGTTGCACCCCTTGTTCCAGCATGGTTTTTACCGAATGCTGGGTGGGTTTGGTCTTGAGTTCACCGGCCGCATGTAAATAAGGCACCAAAGTAAGGTGAATCACAGCACAGCGTTTTCCCAACTCCCATTTCATCTGACGGACGGTCTCCACAAACGGAAAAGATTCGATATCACCCACCGTACCACCAATTTCAGTAATAACAAAATCATATTTCCCGCTTTGACCCAACAGGCGAACACTTTGTTTTATTTCGTCGGTAATATGCGGAATCACCTGCACGGTTGTCCCCAGATATTCGCCTTTTCGTTCTTTGTTGATTACATTTTGATAAATACGACCCGTGGTAATATTATTTGCTTGCGAGGTACGAGTATTAGAGAAACGCTCGTAATGCCCCAAATCAAGATCAGTTTCCGCGCCATCCTCGGTAACATAACATTCACCATGTTCGTATGGATTTAAGGTACCCGGATCAATATTTATGTAAGGATCCAACTTCTGGATGGTAACCGAAAAGCCTCTTGCCTGAAGCAATTTTGCCAACGATGACGAAATAATTCCTTTACCCAACGAGGAAGAAACACCTCCGGTAACGAAGATGTATTTAACATTTTTATCCATGATAGCGCGCTGATTTTGAAAGTGCAAAGAAACGATTTTTTCCGGCACACCAGGCGGAATGCATCAAAATTTTATCATCCATTTATCACCTAAAACCCAAAAAACCACACATTACAACGCAATTAAAACCCGCTGTTGGGAATCAATTTTTCAGTTACAAATAATGAAGAATCCTAATAATAGGTAGGACGCATCACTTTGGCAATCATTTTTGCCACTCGAATAACCTGAATGGCATATCCAAATTCATTATCGTACCAAACATAGATGACGATACTTTTTTTATCGGCTGAAATTTTGGTTGCAGGGCTGTCAAAAATTGAAGTGGCCGATTCTCCAATAAAATCGGAAGAGACAGCATCGTTGGAGGATGAATACTTAATTTGCTGAACCAGATTCCCTTCCAGTGAAGCGTTACGCATAAGTTCGTTCACCTCTTCTACCGAGGTTTCTCGTTTTAAGGTAAGCGACATAATGACGAGCGACACATTGGGTGTAGGAACCCTGATGGCGTTACCGGTAAGTTTACCTTTCAGGCTGGGGATAGCCTTGGCCACCGCCTGGGCTGCGCCGGTTTCTGTAATTACCAGGTTAATAGGCGCTGAACGACCCCTCCGGTACTTTTTATGATAGTTATCCAGTAAGTTTTGATCGTTGGTATAGGAGTGCACCGTTTCGAGATGCCCTTTTTCCACACCAAAAGTTTTCTCAATCAGGTACAGAATAGGGGTGGCGGCATTGGTAGTACACGAGGCTGCCGAAAAAATCCGTTCTTTATCCACATCCACACCCTGATCGTTTACGCCATAAACAATGTTGGGAATATCCTCTTTACCGGGAGCCGTCAACAATACCTTATCAATTCCTTTGGCTTTCAAATGTCTTTCCAATCCTGCACGGTCGCGGAAAACGCCGGTGTTGTCGATAAGAATGGCATTTTTGATCCCATATTCGGTATAATCAATTTCCTCAGGCTGTTGAGAAGCCAACATCAATATTTTATGTCCATTGATATATAAGGTTTTATCATCGGGGCTTTCAATGGCAACCCCTCTAAAAGGACCGTGAACCGAATCGTGACGAAACAGCGAAGCCCGTTTTATAATGTGTAAAGCATCATTTCCACGTGTAACGATGGCCCGCACACGCAATTGTTTGCCATTCCCCTGGATAATTAACTGACGCGCCAGCAAACGGCCGATACGACCAAATCCAAACAACACCACATCGCGAGGTTCGCAGGGTTTGATATTGCCGTTGCGTAAATGCTTCAATTTTGTCTTGATGAAATCATCCTCATCCACATAACTTTTGTACTCCTGTGTCCATTCGTGATTAAGCTTGCCAATATCAATACGGGCAGGACCAACATTTGAATGCAAAATTGCCTTGGCCAGCTTCAACGAATCTTTGATGCGCAAAGGTTTATCGATAATATTTTCGGCATACGAGTGCCGATAGAGCACCATATTTGCACTCCGATCAATCAACTGATTTCGAAACAATACCAATTCGATGGATTTGTCATAAAACAGTTTGTAAACGACACTGATGAATTCGTTGGCCAGTTTTTCTTCGTAGGCCCACTGCTCTAAGGATTTCTCATAATGCCCATTCTGGGCTTCTTGTTTTGTCATTGTCCATTATTTTGTTAGAGGTAATCAATAAAAATTTGAGATAAGCTGTGCAACAAATATAGAAAAAAACCGGGCAAATAATAAAATTATTCGTCCGGTTTTTTATGAAGATTTGTTTTCAATCTCAATGATTTGAACCTTTGTACCTCAAACTTGGAATGAAAATATCCAGGAGAATGTTTCTCAGCTAAGCCTTTTATTGTCCCAAATAGGCCTTAAGCAAACGACTCCGCGAAGTATGCCGGAGCCGCCGAATGGCTTTTTCCTTGATTTGACGCACCCTTTCGCGGGTCAAATCAAATTTAGCCCCAATCTCTTCCAGGGTCAATCCATGGTTCATCCCAATGCCATAATACAGGTTAATCACATCCCTTTCCTTCTCGCTAAGGGTTGAGAGTGACCGTTGTATCTCTTTTCCCAACGATTCACGCATCAGCTGATCATCGGTTGAGGGGGCATCGCCGGGAACCATCACATCAATCAGCTTGGTATCTTCATCGGCCACCAAAGGTGCATCAACCGACACATAACGGGTTGAAATTTTCATGGCCGAATCGATTTTTTGCTCTGATACCTCCATCTCTTTGGCAATCTCCGTCGCCGAAGGGGGCCGTTCATATTCTTGTTCAAGTTTGGATGTCACCTTTTTAATTTTATTCAACGAGCCCACCTGATTCAATGGAAGACGCACAATCCGTGATTGTTCGGCCAATGCCTGCAAAATAGACTGGCGAATCCACCAAACGGCATAAGAGATAAATTTAAAACCACGGGTTTCGTCAAAACGCCGGGCGGCTTTAATTAATCCCACATTTCCCTCATTGATTAAATCAGGTAAACTTAACCCCTGATTTTGATATTGTTTGGCCACCGATACCACAAACCGGAGATTGGCTTTGGTTAGCTTTTCAAGGGCCACCTCATCACCGGCTTTGATTCGCCTTGCTAATTCAACTTCTTCATCAGCAGTAATCAGGTCTTCCTTGCCTATTTCTTGTAAATATTTATCCAGCGATGCCGTATTGCGGTTGGTGATCGACTTGGTTATTTTAAGTTGTCTCATAATAGTTTGATTTAGTTTTTTAAGATTCCGTATAAAAAGGTTGCAAGTTATCTATAATAATTCTAAATTACAAATTTTTACTTCATAAATTCAAAAGAAATTCGCATTCCGTTCCGATACATTCCACTAATACTTACGACATTAGTCTCAGAATGTTTCATTGCCTGCTTTAAATCTTTTTCCGATTGAACAGGATGATGATTTATTTCGGTAATGATAAATCCTTTACCAATACCACCGCTGGCCAGCAACCCTTTACGCACTTGCATTACCTCAACACCATGATCCAATCCCAACTCACTCAGGTCATCATCCGAAAGGGGTTTCAAATCGGCTCCCAGCTGGTCGTTAAAGAAAGTTTCTGCAGATTTGACCAATCCTACGGTTCCGTTTTTATTTTTCAAGGTTACATGGTAAATCTTTTGACTCTCTCCCCTAAGCACGCTAACTTTCACCTCATTTCCGGGGTTATATTGGCCGATGGTTTCCACCAGCTCCGAGAGTGACCGGATAGGCTTGTTGTTTATGGAGGTAATAATATCACCTGTATGGATACCGGCCTCTTCGGCACCCCCATGTTCTGTCAAGCCTGCCACATATACCCCTTGTAAATTATGGATTCCCATTTTTTTTGCGAAATCAGCATCAATATCCCGAATTTGGACCCCGAGGTAAGCTCGTTGTATTTCGCCGTACTTCATTAAGTCATCCACCACCTTACGAACCAAATTTACCGGAATAGCAAATGAATATCCTTCGTACGCACCTGTTTGTGAGGCGATCGCTGCATTTATCCCAATCAACTGCCCTTCGGTATTAACCAAAGCACCGCCACTGTTTCCCGGATTCACAGCAGCATCCGTTTGGATAAACGATTCGATGGAAGAAGCCTTTCCCAGGATATGAATGTTTCGGGCTTTGGCGCTGATAATCCCTGCCGTCACAGTAGAAGTAAGGTTAAAGGGATTACCCACCGCAAGCACCCACTGCCCCACTTTCACCTGATCAGAATTCCCATAGGTAAGGAAAGGCAAGTCCTTTGCATCCACCTTAATGAGGGCCAAATCAGTACTTGGAGAAGTGCCAATTATTTTAGCTTCCATTTCACGTTTATCATTAAAGGTAACCGTAATTTTATCGGCGCCATTCACCACATGATTATTGGTAACAATGTATCCGTTTGGCGACAAAATTACACCCGACCCAAAGGCAATAAGGGCATTACGCTGTTGCGGATAGCCATGCAGATAGTCGCGAAGCGATCCGAAAAAATCGTCGTATGACCTCGGTTTTATACCCACCACTGTTTTAATATGCACCACCGCATCAACCGACTTTTTGGCAGCTTCGGTAAAATCTATATTTTGAGGCAACCTGTAATTGGCTTGCACCACCGGTGTGGTGACTTTCGGGATAGTCCCGGCAACCTCATGCGATTCAAATTGAGGAATCAATATAACCAACGCCAGAAGTAAAACCAATAGCCCACCGGCTATGCCTGCCATAAAACTTTTAACATTCGCTTTCATCGTCTTTATTTTTAGTGATCATTTATTTTGAATTTTTTATTACCTTTGATAGGATAAACGTAAAATATTCATTTTAGTTTTTATAAAATTGTTAATCTTTGTTAATCAAGTATTTTAACTGAATTTTACTACTCAAAAACCAAACCATTCATAAAACTTTTGGGTAATATTTAACATTTCTTATCAAAATGGAATTACATTTTCAAAAATATCAGGCCAATGGAAATGATTTTGTCATGTTATTGGACCTGGATCAGTCAATTCACCTCACAAAACCGCAGATTGCCAGGCTTTGCGACCGGCATTTCGGCATTGGCGCAGATGGGTTGATGTTGTTACGATCGGCAGCAAAGTACGATTTCGAGATGGTTTACTTCAATTCGGACGGTTTACCGGCGAGCATGTGCGGAAATGGCGGTCGCAGCATAGCAGCCATGGCCTACGATACAGGCATTGCTCCGAAAACCATGCAATTTATTGCTTCCGACGGGAACCACCAAGCCATTATACATAAGGAGATTGACAGTCATCAACGGTTTGATGTTTCATTAAAGATGATTGATGTAGGACAGGTGAAACAGGTACTTGATGGATATTTTTTGAATACCGGAGTTCCGCATTTTGTGAAGTTTGTAAAAAACCTTGATGACATCAATGTGCCCGAAGAAGGACGTCTCCTGAGAAATCATCCGGTGTTTTCACCGGAGGGTTGCAACATCAATTTTGTAAGCCTTGAGGATGATAGTATGAAGGTAAGAACCTACGAAAGAGGTGTTGAAGATGAAACTTTGTCGTGTGGGACAGGCGTTACCGCCTCAGCCATTGCCGCATTTGTAGCTTTTCACAAACAAAACATGCCTATCCGTTCGCGTGGTGGCGATTTTCGAGTTCGTTTTGAACAACAAGGTTCATCATTCGAAAACATTTGGCTTCGAGGAGAAGCTGAAAAAGTATTTGAAGGTTCTATCCTGATAAAATAGAAAAAGTCCCGGTTAGGATAATTCTCCCAATCGAGCCGTCATCCAGGTGTCGATTTTTGACCACAGTTTCATCGCTTCCTTAAAAGCCGGTGTATTTTTTTTACGATGCCTAAGATAGTTGAAATTTTTTCTGAATCGTTTGAATAGTTTTGAGTAGTTCCAGGCCAGGGCCGCTGAAATAGGCAGACTGACCAAATAGCCCCACACGACCCAGCCTTCACCAAAAACGAGTCGCACAGCGATTGTTTGCAACAAATAAGTAACCGGAAACAACACCATGGTCAAAACAAACTTAAACGAACTGTGGAACTGAGGATCCTCAATTTTTTTTGTCACCAAAACAGGAATGCAGTACGAAAGAAAATGGTTCAGGTAGCCATAAACAAAAACAGGAAAACCCACCACAAGCGTTAAGGCTATAAACATGAATTTCACAAGAGAGACTTTTTTACCGGCAAGTTCATCATGGGTAAATCCCATTTCTGAAAGGCGCTTTTCAAGCCGTTGAAAGTGGTTATCCATCACCACAAATTCATCAGGTTGCTTAGCCTGATGGGCTTCAAGTAGCGCAATAAGTTTTTTCTCTGCTTTAAACCGGTCGTACAATCGTTTCGGATTAAGTGATAGCCGTCGACAAGCCATCGGGGAATAAATCGTACGCAACCCATGATACAAATCATAATACTCACTTTCAATTTGAATCATCAACGGCTTCATTTTTTCAGCCAACCGGTTTTTTATGAGGTTATAAGCTACTGCGGGGTTGGTTTTGTGCGCCTCATAAAAAGCGGAAACATCGATAGCTTCTCCAAATATCACCAACAGGTCACTGCGGTAATTTTCGTAACGGTTATAGTTAATTCCAACGGGAATTATCTTCATATCGAGCAGATAATTCGAGGCTTCTTCCGCCTGAAAAGCAATGCGGGCAAAACCCTTTTTCAAACTACGCA
>CBETNY010000021.1:0-12292 GCA_965537275.1 uncultured bacterium
AACCCAGGAAGAGAACCAGCAGCACATAGGCCATCAGCGAGTCAAAATAGGCTTTCAATTCACGGCTCGCAATAATTCCTATTTTTTTCATGGTTTATTATTTTATAACTGTTTGATTTATTTATTTTTACACTTCGACCCTTTCAATTTTACAGGAAACAAAACAGGGACAGAATCCGGTGTCAACGACGGGAATCAGTTCAGGGTTAACTTCCGGAAGACATCTTCAAGTTTTGTTTCGATGGGTGTCAATTGGGTGAGTATCCAATGCTTTTCAACACAAAGGTTAAAGATGGCCCGCCGGGCAGATAAGTCGCTGCGGCTTTGTATTTCGAATTCGGCATTTTCACGATCGATAAAATCGACCCTGTCAATTTCGTCGAGGGCTTGAAGGGCATTAAAAATATCATTGACATCCCCCTCTTCGATGGTAACTTTTAAAATTTCGTGGGCCTGCGATTTTTTTCTAAGCTCTTCGGTAGTTCCCTCCGCCACTATTTTTCCTTTATTGATAATCAGGATACGGTCGCAGGTGGCCTCTACCTCCGCAAGAATATGTGAGCTGAGAATGACCGTTTTTTCGCGGCCTATTTTTTTTATCAATTCTCTGATTTCCACAATCTGATTGGGGTCCAAACCGGTGGTAGGCTCATCAAGAATCAGCACCTCCGGGTCGTGAATAAGCGCCTGCGCCAAACCCACCCGCTGTTTATATCCTTTGGAGAGCTCGCTAATTTTTTTGTGTTTTTCTTTTTGGATGCCACACACACGAATGACCTCCCGTATTTTTTCTTCCATCTGCCCGGCAGGAATCCCTTCCACTTTGGCCACAAATTTCAGATAATCAATGATGGGCATCTCTTCGTAAAGCGGATTACTTTCGGGAAGATAACCGATGTGTTTTTTAACTTCTTCGGCCTGTTCGTCCACGCTGAAATCCCCCACGCGAATGGATCCTTCATCCGGAATTAAAAAACTGGTAATGGCTTTCATGGTGGTGGTTTTCCCGGCACCATTGGGACCTAAAAAACCGAGTACTTCGCCGGTTTTCACTTTAAAAGAGAGATGGTCGACCGCTTTTTGCGTGCCGTAGGTTTTGGTCAGGTTCTCAACTACAACATCCATAATTTTACTGTTTTAAAAGAGAAGAACACGAATAAAACGGTGCAATTTTATAAAATTTCATTTTTTGTGTAAAGAGTACATCCACTGATTTAACATAGTTTAACGTAGCCCGCTACAGCCATTGAACTCTGCAAATCATGGGTATGCAATTATTTACGGTTTGTTGGAAAAAAGAAATCCAAAGTGTGTGATTATCCCTTTTGTCGGATGACTTGTAGAAGTTTGTCAGCCGCCTGCCGGATGGGGATATTTTTTTCAATCAATGTTTGTTTTTGATAGAGGTTCACCCGGTTGCGACCACTTCCCATCAGACCGAAATCGGCATCGGCCATCTCGCCGGGACCATTCACCACACATCCCATCACAGCAATTTTCAGCGCATTTAAATGACCGAGTTTTGATTTCACCTCCTCCAACAGGGCTTCAATATCGAATTGAGTACGGCCACAGGAGGGACAGGCCACAAATTCGGTTTGTGAGTATCTCAACGACAGCGCCTGCAAGGTTTTCAATGCCAACTCGGCATGGATTTCATCGGAAGTACGGTTTTCATTTTCAATCCATATTCCTCCCGGTTTGCAGGTTTTTACAGCGCGTGCAAAATCGGCAGGAACCCGTAGCAACAAATCTTCAAACGCAATGCCGGGATAAGAGAGTTTGATAATTTTGTTTTCCGGGTCCGATGTGGAATCGATTTTCCGTAAAGATAAAACACCGGCCTCAACATCGGATTTTGAGGCTTTTGAAGTGGTTACAACCAGCGGAGCTTTGTTCTGTTGTCCCCCTTGCACGGTATAAAACGTGACCTCCGAAGGAGGCGTTGTTTTTCGTGCACGGCCATAAAATTCAATGAGTTTTTTTGCAATGGGAATCTCATTTTCAGGGGCTTCGGTGAGTGACACACGGATGGTATCGCCTATTCCATCAGCCAGCAGGGCACCGATGCCGGCAGCCGCCTTTACCCGTGCTTCATCGCCATTGCCGGCTTCTGTAACCCCCAGGTGAAGTGGATAATCGTATCCTGCAGCCCTCATCTTTTCAACCATCAACCGGTTGGCTTTCAGCATGGTGGGTACATGACTCGATTTCAACGAAATCACAAGGTTATCAAATCCGGCCAGACGGCAAATTTCAATGAATTCGATGGCCGAAGCCACCATCCCCTCGGCAGTATTTCCATACCGGTACAAAATCCGGTCGGATAACGAACCGTGATTAATACCGATTCGGACAGCCGTTTTATGTGTTTTACAACTTTTCAACAGCGGTTCAAGATTTTGTGCCGTCAGCCGCAATTCATCACGATATTCCTCATCGGTATAGGCCCTCTTTTTATGCTGCGGCCCCACATAATTACCCGGGTTAATGCGTACTTTGTCCACAATTTTTGCCGCCACCCCGGCAGCCCGGGGAAGAAAATGAATATCGGCAATCAAAGGAATATCGATTCCCTTTTTTATCAAAGAGGCTTTGATGTTTTTTAAGTTTTCCGCTTCGCGGATATTGGCCGCCGTAATACGCACCATCTCACATCCGGCATTGGCCAATCGAATCACCTGATTCACAGTAGCCGCCGTGTCTAGGGTAGAGGTATTGGTCATACTTTGCAGGCGCACAGGCTGTTTTCGCCCAAGACGTAATGTACCAATCTGTATTTCACGGCTGATAAATTCCTTTGACATTCCGGTATTATTTCCGGACAAAAGTACAAACCAATTGGCCTGCAATTTCAGAAAGGCAAATAAAATCGGGCACCCGTCAGATGGGTGACCGGTAAATGGCAGCTTTTGCCTTGGTTTTAAAATTCGTTTTGTATTTTTGAAGAAAAACACAAACCATGAAAAAAATTATCCATACAGAAAATGCGCCGGCAGCCATTGGCCCATACAGCCAAGCCGTTGAAGTAAAAGGAACTTTGTATATATCGGGTCAGGTAGCCATCAATCCCGAAACGGGAAAAGTGGTGGAAGGCGGAATCACCGAACAAACCGAACAGGTTATGAAAAACATCGGTGCCATTTTAAATGCGGCCGGTTACGATTTTTCGAATGTGGTAAAATCGACTTGCCTGCTAAGCGACATGGCGAATTTTGCTGCCATGAATGCCGTTTACGGTAAATATTATCCTGAAAACCCGCCGGCACGCGCAGCTTTTGCGGTGAAAGATTTACCGTTGGGGGTATTGGTCGAAATTGAAACCATCGCCGTTCAATAACTTTATTGAATCCCATGGCCGAATTTATTTCACCCGGCCATGGGATTGATTTATTTTTGTTTGAGCACCTCAAGGGCAGCAAATTTTGCTGCAGCAAGGGTTTCGCGGTCAACCTTTTCCATCAGCATGCCCGCTGTCAAATCATCGGGCAAAATATACCGGTTTATGAGCAACAGCTGCACAATGAGGTTATTCAGGGTGGTCTCTTCCGAATAGTTATCCGCCACAAAAAGCTGTGCCGATGAGGCCATGAAATCCTTAACCAGACTTTCTATCTCGGGCAATTCCATCAATTGTGCAAAGGTTTCACTCATACCCGTAATTTCCCTGTTCAGGTTTGGTGTAACCAACAAAGGTTGAAACGCTTGATTGGGGTCAAGTCGGTTTTTCATGTGTGACAAGTCGATTTTTTCGTCGGGATGGTCAATCCTTACCAATTCAACTTTTTGCATCTGTTGCATTTGCCACAACCAAAAATTATAGCGGTCGATTTCGGCATTGCTTTGTTGGCCAAGGGCCTGTCCATAGTGTTGTTGAACCATCAACATCACGCGGTTTTTGTTTTCACTGATATCGGGACGGGCGTTGCGCACTTCGCGAATTAACCGCCTCATATCCTCTGCGGCAATTTGCGGCCCTGTAATTTCCTTTCCTTTTCGACCCAGGTCGGTGGAAAGAATCCCCAATTGAATTTTTTTGGCCGCCCGGTTTTTCAAAAAGTCAATTAAGTGTTTTTTCGATTCAAATTCACCCTCTTCCGATACGAAGGGTTGCCCTGCCGGCGTGCTTGCCAAAGCATCGAAAAGGGAATTAAACAATTGCCGGTCAATCATCTGTTTCTCTTCTTCCTGCTCATGCACCAGGGAAGCAACAAACCGGTTTTTGATGATATCAAAAGTCACTTTTTGAATGGTCCATGCCTGATTGTTCTTCTGAACAAGTTTACCGGAAAATATTTTATTGACAATTTCTTCGAGGTTGAGCAATTCAATCATTTTATAGGAAGAGCAGAGATAAAACTTCCCGGTAAAGGAATCATATTCCCAATCAAGCACATCGTCGATGTAAGCTCCGTGACGGTCCATCACCTCCACAATTTCCTTATCGCCGGTATAGCGCATCAGCGTCCGTTGAAAATTGGGATTATCGCCACTGGTGGCTTTCTCCTTGCGTTCGCCGTGCGAATTGCGATAAAGGATAAAGTTTTCCGGATTTTCGTACCGGGTAATCCCAGCTTCTTCACGGGCAAAATTACTGGCTGTAAGCATAATATCGATTTTATAAGGCATGCTTACATCGCATAATCCGCTAATGGTACTTCGCGAGTTGAGGTCTTCCACGTTGGAGTCGGAAGCACTCTCAAACAGGCTGTTGTAATATTTAATGTATTCGGGGTCAAAATCAGTTACGCGGCTAAAATCGCCCTCTTCGGTACCAATGCCGTAAAGGTTCCCTTCTTTATCAGGAAAAACATGCAACATGTCGCCTGCAATCATTTTCAAGGATCGGACACCGGTCAGGTTACTTTTCATCCATTTCAACATCATGGCTGCCAGCATTTCGGATTTACCCACCCCGCTATCGCCACTAATTTGCACGACAAAAATCGCCCCGTCTTCTTCCTCAACAGCAAACATGGAGCCATGAACCGGAATGCCGCCCATTTCTTTAATTTTTTCGTTCATCACCGTGAGGCGCGGTTTCTTAATGTCTCCAAAATAATCAACCTCTTTACGTAAAGGGGCGATAATGGTTTTGATGTTTCCTTGTGGACCCGGAATATCGAAATAACCGATTTGCGGGAAGGAAATCAACTTTTCGGGCAAACCGTAGAAACAAATGGTATCGGGTACAAAACGGTGCACATCCTCGATCGAAATTTCCTGTTTTTCCATTAACCTGAAGTTATCGGCCAGGTATTTCATATACGATTTGTGATAAATAAAGAGTTCGTTTACCAAACCGCCATTGAAAATCTTACACCGATAATCGTTGAAATCCATGTGAGGCATAAACTGTTTGATGCGATTCAGGAAAAAGTCAGACTGAGGTCTCGAATCCATTATTTTAATGTAATCGTTGCCTTGCCCAAGCTGTAAAGCAGGATCTTTTTCATTACGACGCGACAGACGATCGAGCCGGTGGAAAGGAAATTCACGCTTTTTTGAATCGGTTACAATGCGGGTATGGGTTTGTACATTTTGCTCAGTGGCAATCACGCCACAGCGCGACAATAAATCGGGAATCCAGCTTAGTGACGAATCCTTTGTTTGAGTTAATGGGTGTTGTTGAACATCAAATCCCTGATAAACACTTATTCCATGCTGCACCATTTCGTTGATGGATGAGTTTTGTCGGGTAAACTCGGCTTCGGCCAAACGCATGGTGGTATGCACATAAGGATAATAGTGCTCGTTGGCTTTGGTCCTGTTCATTTGCTTAATGAGGAAAAGTACAAACCACCTGATTTCGTTGTGAATTTCCGAATAATCGATTTTTTTATGCGCCATTTGAAGGACTTCGTCCCAAATTAAATCCCACTGAGCCGGAAGGCTACGATACAGGAAATCAGCTACCAAAGCTTCGGATTCACGGTCGCTCATACCGTTCAACTCTTGATTAAAAGAATCGAAGAGATTGATCATATTCTCCGTAAAATGACTCTTCTCGGTCAACAGATACAGGTAAATAAGCGATTCGCCGATACCTAAATCGGGAGAAGAAACACTTTGCAGGATGCGCCGGTTGATATCTCCAAAAAGTTTTTTACCAATGACCAGATTTTTCGATTCAAGCTGTTGGTAAAGATTGTCGCTAAAGGCTTTCAGAGCACGATCAAGGTCGATTTGATCAGGCGTTAGTCCGGAGATGTCGGTAAATTTTTCAGCCGTTTTAACAATCAGTTCTTTAAGTGACGGGGCAGCGGGTTGGTTTTCGAAGGGCAAATTAAAATGCAAGAGCAATTCCCGGATATATTTCTTCAAAATCTGATTGATTCCCTCCATACGCGCCACATCGGCCCGGTGGTTTCCACTGCTTTTCAGTGCCAGAATTTTTGTTTTACCGGAAGAAAACAGCAATTTTTCCATCTCCAGCAGAATTTCGGCCATAATTAGGTCTTCGTCCGGGGCATCCAGCACATAATGATTGGGTTCGTAATTCAGTTTGTTTGAAATATATTTCAACAGTTCCGATTTTCCAAAACGCGCCAGCACACGTCCAAACGACCAATGCTTAATGGCAGGAATTTTAGGATAAACCTGGGGCAAAAGATTTTCATAGATAGACGTAAAGGCACGGCTTTGAATAAACTCGAACAAATTGGTACACTGTCCCAGCTCATCAGAAAACTCAATCACCGAATTGAGCGAATTGTCGATGCTGTGTATGCTCACGCCACTCATGGCGGGAGGTGCATGATAAAGCGTCCAGCGGTTATCAATCAGCAAACTTTTAAAGGCCTTCTTTTTAAGCTTGGTAACCGGACTAAAGTCGCTCATAACCTGATCCATAAAGGCCCGTTCGGACGGCAGCGAAAAAATTTCTTCCAAAAGCGCATCGCTGCCGCGTCCCCGGTTTTTTTCATCTTCTTTGGCTTCATAAAATTTCTGCCAGTATTTCAACACCATTTCCAGGGCGTTTTTAATCTCTTTTTGAAATACCTCGTACGATGCGGCGGTGCCTTCAAGATATCCGCCAAGCGAAAATCGCAAAAACCCATTTTGATAGGGAATGACGGCGATGCCCCGCTGTTCGGCCAATTTTTGGGTGAACTTTTCCAAATCCTGAAAAGAGAAGAAATGGTTCAACTGGATATTAAACAGAAAAGACCCATCGGAAGCCACCACCCGGGCATATTTCCCCATTTCGCCCGAAAGCAGATCATTACCCGTTTTTTTGGCAATATTCAATCGCTTTAACGACTCGTTACGGAAATTTTTATTCACCCTGAAACTGTTCAGCGAACGCACCAACTGCTTTTGATAATAGGCAAAGAAGGGTTCGTCTTTGTATTTAAAATCGTCAGGAAGCTCCAGCATGTCCAGTTTGTCCAGTGCCGTCAATTCATTTAGCAAAAACAGATGCAACGGACTCCCTTCAAAAAGAAGCGGGAAGAAAACGTTTTTCGCTGATTTTTTTTCTTCGGTTTCAGCACTACAGGTTTCGATGAGGTACTGCCGGATGATGTTTTTAAATTTATTTCGGGAAGCGTTGCGAGGCAGCTTTTCCTCCAGCTTGTTTTTGATGGCTTTGGTCAACTGTGCCGTTTGCAAAATGCTGACCAACATATACAGCGAATTGGTATTTCCCGATTCCTTGTTGTTGTTTTTGCGTGCAAAATCAATCACGGCTTTTTTACCATTGGTCGCCACCAAAGCACCCAACCGGTCGCCTGTGGCACCCAGATTTTTGGTAGTCGAAATCGACGAAACCAGATTTAAGCGATTGTATTTCTGGTCGATGTTATCCATCACATACCGCGAAATGGTGCGCCATTTGGGTTCCGATTGGTCTTCCGTTTTAATGGTGTCGTTGTAAGCCTCATCCAGGAACAAAGTAATTTTGCTGGTGCTGATAAACTTCAGAAATTCCAACAGATTTTGGTTGTTAAAATCGGAATATCCCGATGGGTTTGAAGGATCGTTAATCACGATGGTCAGGTTTTCGCTAAAGCGATCCCACAATCTGCCGGTTTCATCAAATATCTGAAAAGTATTTTTCATTCTTTCCAGACGGTTGGTCAGCCTTTCAAAATCGATCCGTCCTTCGGGGGTTATCCCAATTTCAAGGTCAAACGGATTGATGTCGAAACGGTCGGTGGGAAACAGGTCGAGATACTCCCACGAAGCGTATTTATTGAACAAAATATACGGTTTCAGCACTTTATCTTCCTTACCGAAAAGCACATCGCGAATAATCATTTGCACATCATCCGAAATAGAGGTTTTTTTCAGATTTGTCAGGTTGCTGATAAATTCTTTAATGATATTTTGCTCCTTAACGGGAAGGTTGTTGTATTGATCCAAAATACCCAAATCGATGAGCATGTTTTTTAACCTTCCGGTGTTATCGGCTTCATTTTCAGCTTTAATGAGATATTGTTGATACTTTTCAAGGAAAAGATTAATCCCAAAATTTTTATGAAAATGATTTTTTAGCGTACGCTGATAGGTGTCCGGAAAAACATCGAGGATCACGCGGCAGCGGTTGACCAATTCCTTATCGACCGGTTCCAATTTTCGCTGCAAAAGATACTCACCATAGGTTTTAATTTGGTTTCTGCCTCCTCCTTCGACGATGGTGGCAATGTGTAACTTTTTGTTTCCCGAATAGAAGTATTTTAAAGTTTGTTTTTCAAACGTTTCTATTAAAGTACGGTTTAGCTTTTTGAGTTGCACAGGATCGGCACAACCCATGACAAGATTAAGATAGCTGCCCAGCTTTTCAAGACTGTACTTGTCTTTAATGAGCTGCCGCGAAAATTCATCCAGCTTAAAGAGACTTTGGTTTTTTAAGACATTTCCGGTTTCGCCAAGCTGTTCCTTTTTTATCTGATCCAGCTCATCGTTATAAATTTTAACTTGAGCATCAATCAGTGTTTTAAACTTTTTAAGATGGGAAAGGTTCACTTTTTCGAGCAGCAGTCGCAGGTTCATCTGGCTGTTGGCCAAAGCCCCCAATTTTTTGGTGTGCACCTTATTCAGGCTTTGAATGATTTTGTTGTGAAAACAAAAAACCAAACTGATGTTGGTGCGATGCGCCATGGGCGAATCATCCACAAAAATCATCCGGCTCAGAAACGGGAACCATTCTGATTTGTTAAATGGATTGTGGCTCATCGACTTCACCTTAACCACAAACACGGCGGTTTTGTTTTGTTTTAGCTGAAGCAACAAATTTTCGCTGTCTTCAAAAGAGACAATTTCGAGTTGTTGCGGGTTAAACAACTCCTCACGGATGAGTTTAATTGCCGTATCGGGACTTCCGCTTACCGCCGTTTTCAAAAAGCCGTTCAGCCCTTTCAGGTAAACATTCTGCGACATTCTATCCAGAAAATCTTCCTTTTCGGCTCCGGTAGTATAGTGAGCACTTTGCACCACCATTTGCTCCAGCACATCCATCAGGTAATTCCATTGCGATTTTTCCACCTCGTTGTTGATGCCCAACACTTCACGAAAACGTCGCAATGCCGAGACCTCTTCACCCAACAAAATATTAAATCTGAATTGCAGGTTCTTTTGCGTAAAAGGTGGCGTGCCCATCGAAAAATCATGAAATTGCAATATTTGTCTGGCTTCGGCCTGTTTTTCATCATTTATCAATTCGGTATCCATCAGCTCAACCAGGCGGCTTCGAAATTGGTTGAGCCGCGAGCGATATTGAAAAGCCTTTGATTCTTCATGAGGAAAAAGCATGAGAGAAACATCAGTATAAGAGGGAAAAGCCTCTTTGAGCCGCATTAATTGTCGGTTGATCTCTTTTTGTTGGTAAACCGGGTCATCTGCCTCTTCAAAACAGAGGCGGTTAAAATTTTCCAACAAATTCAAAAAATAGGCTGGCAGAAAATTTTCAGCAATTGTTTGGAGCGACCGGTAAAGGTCGATAAAGGCAAGTGCATCCTCACCCAGTTTTAGTTTCGTGTTGATTTGTGGTCTCATGATTCTTTAATTAAAAATTATCATAAAGCAGGGTATAAATGTATTTCCCGGTTGAAATCATTTTGACCCATCACTTTATGGAAACAAAATTAGCAATTATTACGCTTCAAAACTCATTATAAATAACTTTATATCAATTAAATACATAAACAAACGTTTGCATTCATGCTTTTACGGCTTTTCATGATTGTCTTTATCTGCTTTCGTTTAACTTTTTTATGGTTTAACACGCTATGTTTTAATTCTTGTATCATAAAAAAGGCCGGTATTTATTTTTTACCGGCCTTTTCGATTCTTGTTTTAGTTCATTTAATACGATTCTTTATGAACTTTTTGAACCGCCCGGCCGGAAGGGTCAATTACGTTATTCAACGAATTATCCCAGGCAAGTGCTTCGGGGGTGCTGCATGCAACCGATTTACCACCCGGTACGGTTTTGGCAGCCTGGTCACCCGGAAAGGCTTTCTCAAAAATAATCCTATAATAATATCCTTCCTTGGTCATGGGGGTATTAACAGGAAAGCGGAAAGCGGCATTTTCAAGTTCCAGATCCGAAACTTCTGTGGCTGCCACATCTTTCAATGTATCAATCCAGTTGTAACCCACGCCATCCGAAAACTGCTCTTTTTGACGCCAGGCAATTTCTTCGGGAAGATAGTCGCTAAAAATTTCGCGCAAAATATGTTTTTCCATTTTTCCGTCTTTCACCCGTTTGTCTTCGGGGTTCAGCCGCATGGCCACATCGAGAAATTCTCTATCCAAAAACGGCACCCGGGCTTCCACACCCCAGGCAGCCATCGATTTGTTGGCACGCAAACAGTCGTACAGATGCAATTTTGACAATTTGCGGACGGTTTCTTCGTGCAAAGCCTGTGCGTTGGGGGCTTTATGAAAATAGAGATAGCCGCCAAAAATTTCATCCGCTCCTTCGCCTGAAAGCACCATTTTTACACCCATGGAACGGATTTTACGGGCCATGAGGTACATGGGGGTTGCCGCACGTATGGTGGTTACATCATAGGTTTCGAGATGATAAATCACATCACGAACCGCATCAAGCCCTTCCTGAACCGTATAGACAAATTCGTGGTGCACCGAACCAATGTAATCGGCCACTTTTTTTGCGGCCACCAAATCGGGAGAGCCTTTTAATCCAATAGAAAACGAATGTACCTGTGGCCACCACGCCTCTTTTAAGTCGCCCGACTCAATCCGCCGTTGGGCATATTTGCGAACAATGGCAGCAATAATCGATGAATCGAGACCGCCGGAAAGCAATACCCCGTATGGCACATCCGACATTAACTGACGGTGCACCGCATTTTCGAGGGCCGTTTTCAGTTGTTTTTTATCTGTTACATTATCTTTTACAGCTTCATAATCTTCCCAGTCACGATTGTAGTAACGAACAAATTTCCGGTCTTTGCTGCTAAAATAATGCCCGGGAGGAAAAGTTTCGATACGGGTACAATGCCCAATCAGTGCTTTCATTTCGGAGGCTACATAAAATTCTCCCAGCTCATCATAGCCGTAATAGAGCGGAACAATGCCAATATGGTCGCGACCAATTAGGTAGGAGTGATCTTTATTGTCGTACAAAACAAAGGCAAAAATACCGTTGAGTTCATTTAAAAAATCATTGCCCTTTTCGAGATACAGCGCATTAATGACTTCACAATCCGATTTGGTTTGAAATTCGTAGGGAAGATTGAGGTTCTTTTCAAGTTCTTTGTGATTATAAATTTCGCCGTTGACGGCAAGCGCAAGGCGGCCATCGGCACTCATAAGCGGTTGAGCACCGTTTTCCACATCCACAATTGATAAACGTTCGTGAACCAGGATGGCTTCCTCATTCACATAAATTCCCGACCAATCGGGTCCGCGATGCCGCATGGTTTTCGACATCTCCAATGCCTGCTCACGGAGTTTGGCTGTCCCTGTTTTAATATCCAGGACCCCTAAAATTGAACACATAATCGACTCCCTTTTTCGTATTTGAAATAATAAACAAATAAACTGATAAATATTTTACAAAAACAAGAGTTGACCAAAAATATTTTTTTGTTCCGGATGACTCCTGAATAAATAACTGATTAATAATAATTTATAGGCGTAACAAGGCGGTTCCGGTTTAAATAATTTACTCCTAAAAATCATTCATAACCTATGAATAAACTCTCCGGTAAAAATGCGCACTCCTTTTAGTCCCGCGATTCTTCTTTGTTGGTTGCGTTGGGATTGTGTGTGTTTTGCAACTCCCATTGTGTGCTTTGCGGGTAAGTTTTCTACGTGC
>CBETNY010000022.1:0-12054 GCA_965537275.1 uncultured bacterium
AGCACATAAAATGAATTTCTTTTTCTGATAGGGAAATAATACCGTGATGGGAAGATATTTTTTTTACATTTGAAAACTTATTTTTTAACCATCGAATTTTAAAAAATCAAAGATGTCTGTAATCGATCAAGAATTATTCAAACAAAATTTTCAATATTTTGATAAAGAAATTGTACTGGATATCATTAATATTTTTATTGAAGAGTATGCCAGCAGGATGGAAACCTTGAAGAAAAATATCGATGAAGAGGATTTTGATCAACTTAAGTTTAACGCCCATAGCCTTAAAGGGGTGATTGCTAATTTTGTTGCTCCTGAACCCCAGGAGCTGGCGCGTGCACTGGAGATGAAAGGAGCCAATAAAGAAAAGGATGGAGTTGATGCGCTATTTGCCACTTTAAAGGAAAAAGCCGATGCACTGGTAGAAGAACTTAAAGTATTGCGGGAAGCCTATCAGTAGGTAAAATAGTTATCAAAAAAAAAGCCATCCCGCAAGATGGCTTTTTTTTTGGTTTTACCGGATTAATTCTCTTCATCAATACCTTCATGGTCATCCAGGTCAGCCGGGGTAAGGCTGGCACGTACTTTCTGTTCCAATTCGTCCATGAGGTCGGGATTGTCCGAAAGAATCCTTTTGACGGCATCACGGCCTTGTCCCAATTTTGTTTCGCCATAGCTAAACCAGGAGCCGCTTTTTTTAATGATGTTGTTTTCAACACCCAAATCAATAATCTCTCCAACTTTTGAGATTCCTTCACCATACATGATGTCGAATTCGGTTTTGCGGAATGGAGGAGCTACCTTGTTTTTGACTACTTTTACCCTGACCCGGTTGCCTCTTACTTCTTCGGTATCTTTTATTTGGCTGATGCGTCGGATGTCGAGCCGTACCGAAGAATAAAATTTAAGTGCATTTCCACCGGTGGTGGTTTCCGGATTGCCAAACATGACGCCGATTTTTTCACGCAACTGATTGATGAAAATACAAATGGTGTTGGTTTTGCTAATGTTGGCAGTAAGTTTACGAAGGGCTTGCGACATCAACCGAGCCTGGAGTCCCATTTTTGAATCTCCCATTTCTCCTTCAATTTCACTTTTTGGAGTAAGGGCAGCTACCGAGTCAATCACCACCACATCGATGGCCCCCGACCGGATAAGATTGTCTGTAATTTCAAGGGCTTGCTCGCCATTATCAGGTTGAGAAATCAAAAGGTTTTCAATGTCAACACCCAATTTGGCAGCATAAAAGCGGTCGAAGGCATGCTCGGCATCGATAAAAGCGGCAATGCCACCCTCTTTTTGCGCTTCTGCAATGACATGTAAAGCCAGGGTGGTCTTTCCCGATGATTCGGGTCCGTAAATTTCCACAACCCTTCCTTTGGGAAGGCCGCCTACTCCCAAGGCTACATCAAGTCCGATTGACCCCGTCGAAATCGAAGGGAGTTTTTCTATTTCGGTGGTGCCCAATTTCATGATCACCCCTTTGCCATACGATTTCTCCAGCTTGCCCAGGGTGGCTTCAAGGGCTTTTAATTTATTTTGCCTCTCCTTGTCAAGGGCTTTGTCGGCATTTTCTTTTGTCATTTTATTCAAGATTTAATTTTTTTATTATTTGCTCGGTATGGGTCTTGGTTTTTACCTTTTTGAAAATCTCCAGAATCTTTCCCTCTTCATCAATGATAAAAGTGGATCGAATCAGCCCCTCGTATTCGCGGCCATATAATTTTTTAGGACCCCAGGCTCCATAGGCTTTTATGATTTCTTTGTCAGGATCGGATAAAAGAGGAAAAGGAAGCTGATATTTTTCAATAAATTTCCGGTGTGATTCCTGACTGTCGGGACTCACTCCCACCACCTGGTAGCCTTTGTCCAGCCAAAATTGATAATGGTTTCGAAAATCACAGGCCTCATTGGTACATCCGGGAGTGTTGTCTTTCGGATAGAAATACAAAATGAGTTTCCTGCCTTTAAAATCATTCAGCGAAACCATTTCTCCGTCTTGATTAATAGCTTTAAAATCAGGGGCTTTATCGCCAGTGTTAAGTTTTGTCATAGTGGATAATTTAACTACAAAAATAGGAAATATTTCGGATAAAATGGTGGCTTTTGCCCATGGTTTTGTGCTGCCGGCCTATTTTTTATCTGCCTTTCCCGCTTTTCCCGATTGGTAAGTTTTACACCAGGCCTGCAGTCCGCAAATTTCACATTTGGGTTTTCGGGCCAAACAAACGTAACGACCATGCAAAATTAACCAATGATGGGCCAGGGGTATCAACTCGTCAGGAATGTATTTGACAAGTTGTTTTTCGGTTTCCAGAGGCGTTTTAGCGCGGTAGGTAAGGCCCAAACGTGCCGCCACCCGAAAGACGTGTGTATCAACGGCCATGGCCGGTTTGTTAAAGACTACCGAGGCAATCACATTGGCCGTTTTTCGCCCGACTCCGGGCAATTGCTGTAGTTTATCAATGTCGGATGGAACCTTCCCTTGGAAATCGTTGAGCAGCTTTTTCGCCATTCCCGATAGGTGTTTGGCTTTGTTGTTGGGATAGGAACAACTTCTAATCAACTCAAAGATATCGGGAATTTCTGCTCTTGAAAGTGATTCTACATCAGGATATTGGCGAAAGAATTCTTCCGTAATCACATTCACCCTTTTATCGGTACATTGTGCCGATAAAATAACCGCAACCAGCAGCTCATAGGGGTTGCGATAAACCAGCTCGGTCTCCGCAAAGGGTTGATGTTCCTTAAAATAGGAAAGAATCGATTCGAAGCGTTCTTTTTTTGTCATGGCCTCATCTTTTTTTGCAAAGATGTGGAATTCTTACAAACACCGAATCAAAAAGGTCTATTCTTATCCATTCGTTTTACCAGGATGCATTAGTTCACCAGTAAATACAGTTTTCCCACCAACCGGGTATCGATTACCTGCAGGGCCATGGCATAAGCCATTAAGTTGTGGGTTACCTGGCCGGACGGTGTGCAGGATTTCCGGGTTGCAGGAGCTGCCAATGAAGTTTTTTGAACGTTGTGTGGGTGGTCTTTGGGGGTATAAAATTTTTGCATAAGCGTAATCATTTGATTTTAAACAATCTTAATCTTATCACAAATGATAACGCAAACTTTTTAAAAATATTATTCCAAATACCAAAACGAATTTTGGTTTTTTTTATTTGGAAATAGGATCCGCTAAGGCGTTAAAATAATATTTTTTTCTTTTACCATTTTCCGAAGATTTATAAGTGCGTACCTCATGCGTCCCAACGCAGTGTTGATGCTTACATCGGTGTGTTCCGCAATCTCTTTAAAGCTCAGGTTTGCATAACATCTCAGGTGTAGTACCTCCTTTTGTTCGGGAGGAAGAAATTCTAAGAGGGCTTTTACATCTTGGTGAATTTGGTTTCTGACCATTTCATCTTCAATGCTTAAATCAGTCATGCGCAGATTATCCATCAAATCAAAACGGTCATACTTGGTTTCGGCAAGATTTAATTTTTTTATTTTTCTGAAATGATCAATCACCAGGTTGTGGGCAATCCGCATGGCCCACTGGATAAACTTTCCTTCATCTTTGTAACTACCCGCTTTAAGGGTGTTGATTATTTTAACAAAAGTATCCTGAAAAAGGTCATCGGCCAGCTGTTTGTCTTTGACCATGACATAGATGTATGTGAATATCCTGCTTTGATGGCGTTCAATTAGAGTTTGAAGTCCGGCAGGGTCACCATTCAGAAAGTCTCTGATGAGTTGTCGCTCACTGCTAATTTCCATATTCATATGGTATCAGTTTTAAAAAAAAATAGTAAGCGTTTACTCGATAATGACCTCCTTGGTTTTTAGTTAATACCAGATTTAATAGTGCAAATATAAGTTTTAAACCAAAAAAAGCAAATAAATTTATAATTTTGCCACTCATTTTTTTTCATGATGACAGATCCGTATCGGGCCAACCCGAAAAATAATATAGTGGTGCTTGGGGCAAAAGTGAACAACCTGAAGAACCTGAGTGTGGCCATTCCCCGTAAAAAATTGGTGGTGATTACCGGACTTTCCGGGTCGGGAAAGTCCTCTCTGGCTTTTGATACCCTTTATGCTGATGGCCAGCGCCGGTATGTGGAAAGCCTAAGCTCGTATGCCAGGCAGTTTCTGGGGCGAATGGATAAGCCGGAGGTAGATGCCATTTTAGGAATTTCGCCGGCCATTGCCATTGAGCAAAAAGTAAAAACGCGCAATCCGCGCTCTACCGTAGGAACTTCCACCGAGGTGTATGAATATCTTAAACTTCTCTTTGCCAGGATAGGGAAAACCTATTCGCCGGTTTCGGGACGGCTGGTCAAGCGGCACACCGTGACGGATGTGGCCGACCATATCCTTGGCCTGCCCGATCAAACCGATGTCTTGCTTTACACTCCCTTGTTGACCAATGGCAGCAGAACTCTGAAACAACAACTGCAAATACTCCTTCAGCAGGGATTTAGCCGGGTGATTTCGGAAAATTCCATTCGTCGTATTGAAGATGTGGTGAGCCAAATTACAGAGAACACAAAAGCATCCGGTTGTTTTTTAGTGATTGATCGGATTCGGGTGGACAGGCAGGATACCGAACTGTTTACCCGAATTGCCGACTCGGTACAAACCGCCTTTTATGAAGGAAAGGGAAGTATGATGTTGTCGTACGAAATAGATGGCGAAAAAAAAGAAGTTTCTTTTTCCAATAAGTTTGAGCTCGATGGAATTCAGTTTGAAGAGCCCAGCGTAAACCTTTTCACCTTCAATAATCCATATGGCGCATGTAAAAGGTGTGAAGGATTTGGCAGTATTATCGGTATTGATGAAAATTTGGTGGTTCCCAATCCTCGATTATCGGTTTATGAAGGAGCGATTGCCTGTTGGAAGGGTGAGAAAATGGGAGAATGGAAAGAGCAGTTGGTGCGGAATGCCTACCGGTTTGATTTTCCTATTCATAAGCCCTATTTTGAATTAACTCCTGAACAGAAAGAGTTGTTATGGACAGGCAATGAGTATTTTGGAGGGTTAAATGCCTTTTTTGAATCGCTCGAAGAGCAATCCTATAAGATTCAATACCGGGTGATGCTTTCGCGATATCGTGGAAAAACCGTTTGCCCCGAATGCAAAGGAACCCGGTTGCGTAAAGATGCCAATTATGTGAAGGTGGCCGGAAAAACGCTTTCGGAACTGGTGGAGATGCAGCTGGATAAATTGCTTGCCTTTTTTAAGCAAATTGAATTAACTGAACACGAACAGCAGGTTTCCAAACGTTTATTGGTAGAAATTGTGACCCGTTTACAGTTTTTGAATGATGTGGGCCTGGGCTATCTTACCTTAAACAGGGGGTCCGCTACTTTGTCCGGCGGCGAGTCGCAGCGCATTAATCTCGCTACTTCGTTAGGAAGTTCGCTGGTGGGTTCGATGTACATTTTGGATGAACCCAGCATTGGTTTGCATCCCCGCGATACAAGCCGCCTGATTAAAGTGTTGAAGAGGTTGCGCGACATTGGAAACACGGTGATTGTGGTCGAACACGAAGAGGATATTATCCGTGAAGCCGATCAAATTATTGATATCGGCCCCGATTCGGGCGAGCATGGTGGTGAACTGATTTTTCAGGGAACTTACAACGAACTGGTCAACAACGACGTGAGCTATACCGCGTTGTATCTTACCGGACGAAAGAAAATCCCGTTGCCCGAAAGAAGAAGACACTGGACCAATTTTATCGAAATAAAAGGCGCTTTTTTTCACAACCTTGAAAATGTGGATGTCAAATTTCCATTGAATGTATTAACTCTGGTTACCGGTGTCAGTGGTTCGGGAAAGTCAACTTTGGTGAAAGATGTTTTGTATGCCGCGCTAAAAAGACAATTGAACGGAGAAGTGGTTCTTGAAAGTAAAATTGCCGGCATCTCGGGCGAATTTCGCCGGGTGAAAGCCGTGGAGTATGTCGACCAAAATCCCATCGGGCGCTCTTCACGTTCTAATCCGGCAACCTATCTTAAGGCTTACAACGATATCCGTCAGCTTTTTGCCAATCAGTCGCTTGCAAAATTACGCCGCTATAAACCCGGAACCTTTTCTTTTAATATTCCGGGAGGACGTTGCGAACAGTGCGAAGGTGAGGGCGTAGTGAAAGTAGAAATGCAGTTTATGGCTGACATTTACCTGAAATGTGACGCCTGCCATGGGAAACGCTTTAAGGATGAAGTGTTGGAGGTGAAGTACAGGGAGAAAACCATTTCCGATATTCTGGATTTGACGGTTGATGAAGCCATCGATTTTTTTGGTGCAGTCGAAAAAAAGAACTCCCTTGAGTCGAAGATTGTTGAAAAATTAGTGCCCCTCAGGGAAACGGGTTTGGGATATCTGCGCCTGGGGCAGTCGTCGAATACCTTGAGTGGGGGTGAGGCCCAGCGGATTAAATTGGCTTATTTTTTATCAAAAGGTGCCGCTTCAAATCCAACCCTGTTTATTTTTGATGAACCTACCACCGGTTTGCATATCCATGATATCAGCAAGTTATTACATGCCTTTCATGCACTGATTGAAAATGGCCACAGCATCATCGTGATTGAACACAATGGCGAAATCATTAAATCGGCCGATTGGGTCATCGATATGGGGCCTGAAGGCGGCAATCAGGGAGGTAAGATTGTTTTTGCGGGAACTCCCGAAGATTTGGTGTCCTGCGAAAATTCGTATACCGGAAAATACCTCAGGGATAAACTTAACGGGTGAGGTAAGCCGGTAAGCAGGCTGCCCGGATTGCTTTGACGGATTTTGATTACTTTTGCTGGCTGAAAAAAAATTATATGGACATTTTGAAAAAAATTACCCTGTTGTTTTTGGTTTTGGGGCTGGTCTCCTGTCAAAACAATCATAAAAAATCAGACAAATCATCTGCCGGCCGTAGTCATGTTATCGCAGATACAACTCTGCATTATCCACAGGAAAAACACCTTGCCAATGTCAAGCAACTGACTTTTGGCGGAGATAATGCGGAAGCCTATTTTAGCTTTGATAATCAGCGTATTGTTTTCCAGGCAAAGAATCCCGCATGGGGCTCCCATTGCGATCAGATTTATCTTTTTTCGTTTAAAGACGGAGATATGAAAAAGCAAATGCCCAAATTGATCAGTGAAGGCCTGGGGCGTACAACCTGTTCTTATTTTCTTCCCGGTGATACCACCATTTTATATGCTTCTACCCGCGGTGCCGGCGATGCATGCCCTCCTGAGCCTCAAAAACGTGCCGATGGAAAATATGTATGGCCGATTTATTCCAGCTTTGATATTTATGTGGCTAATTTGAAAGGGCAAATTGTGGATACCCTGATTAAGCATCCTGGATATGATGCTGAAGCTACTGTTTCACCGAAAGGCGATAAAATAGTTTTTACCTCTGATCGTTCCGGCGATTTGGAGCTTTATACCTGCAATATTGATGGCTCCCGGGTGAAACAAATTACCCATCAACTGGGATATGATGGCGGAGCCTTTTTTTCTCCGGATGGAAAAAAACTGGTGTTCCGCTCTTCACGTCCTAAAACCCCGGAAGCCATTAAAGAGTACAAAGATTTGTTGAAACAGGGATTGGTAGCTCCCACCGAAATGGAAATCTACACCTGCAATGCCGATGGCAGCGATTTAAAACAAATTACCCATCTCGGAAAAGCCAATTGGGCTCCCTTCTATACGCCGGATGGGAAAAGTATTATCTTTAGCTCAAATCATGCAGGCCATCGGGGTTTCGAATTTAACCTTTATAAAATTGATACCGACGGTACCCACCTGGAAAGAATTACCTACGACCATGTTTTTGATGCTTTTCCCATGTTTTCGTACGATGGAAAAAAATTAATTTTCTCATCCAATAGAAATAATGGTGGAACACATAATACCAATTTGTTTATCGCCGATTGGGTAGATTAATTGTAAATTAAAAGTTTAGAAAAGGTGACTATGGATAGGGCTGCAAACAGAAGACGGGTTTTTGAAACCTTGAATGCTTTACATATTTCGTATGATGTTTACGAACATCCACCGCTCGATACGATTGATATTGCGTTGGAATATTGGAAAGATATCGATGCCACCCATTGTAAAAACCTGTTTTTTCGCAACCATAAAGGCAACAAACATTTTTTGGTGATTATCAAGGACACAACACCCTTTGATATTCATAGTCTTGAAAAGCGCCTCCGGCAGGGAAAGCTCAGTTTTGCCTCCGAAAAACGTTTGATGAAATACCTGGGCGTTAAGCCCGGATCCGTTTCGGCGTTTGGTCTTATAAATGATGTTGAGCACCATGTGCACGTTTTTATGGATAAGCAACTGCAGCAAGCCGACAAAATCAGCTTTCATCCCAATGACAATACCGCCAGTGTCGTAATCGATTTTCGCGATCTGATCCGGTTTTTTCAGCATTTGGGAAACACCTATGAATTTATCGACCCCACACCCGAAAAAAATTAAAAAATAAAAATAAATGGAACCAATTTCTGTTCAGGTTAATTCTGAAATCGGCAAGTTGAAAGCCGTTATTGTTCATTCACCCGGTGCAGAGGTGGAAAATATGACCCCCGAAAATGCAAAACGGGCCCTTTACAGTGATATTTTAAACCTGAGTATTGCTTTACCCGAATACCGTGATTTTCTGGGTGTTTTGAAAAAACAAACCCATGTTTTTGAAGTGAAAGATTTGCTGGAAACACTGGTTGAAAAGGAAGATGCCCGCGATCGACTCATCAATAAAATCTGCCGGCACGAAGCACATCGTCACGATAGGGGACAGCTTTGTCGCGAAATCGAAAAGTTGCCTCCGGCCGAGTTGGCGCGCCAATTAATTGAGGGGGTCGAAATGAAAAAAGACAACCTTACTCGATTTTTGGATAACGAACGTTTTTGCCTGTCACCCTTGCCTAACTTCTTTTTTACACGCGATGCCAGTTTTAGTATGGGCAACCAGGTGATGATTAGTAAAATGGCCAATGCGGTTCGCGATCGTGAAGCCTTGATTATGGAATCCATTTTCGAAGACCATCCTTTGTTTAAAGGAGGTACGGCCAATCCTGTTTTGCAGTTTGACCAAACAGGACGTGCAACCATCGAAGGTGGTGATGTGCTGATTGCCCGCGATGATGTGGTTATTATTGGTCAGGGTGACCGAACTTCAACCCAGGGCATCGACAGCATGATTGAATTCATGAAAACCAAAGAAGGGGTCAAACATATTTTGGTTCAGGAATTACCCTTTAAGCCCGAATCGTTTATCCATTTGGATATGACTTTTACCTTTCTGGATAAAGACCAGTGTATGATTTTTGAACCGCTGATATTAAGTTCTACCAAACATTTGACCATTCATATCACCATCGACGGGAATAAAGTGTCGCGTATTCAGGAAGAAAATAATTTATTGGATTCGTTGAAAAAGCTGGGAATTGATTTGGATCCTGTTTTTTGTGGAGGTGAAGATGATTTGTTTGTGATGGAACGCGAGCAGTGGCAAAGCGGTGCCAATTTCTTTGCGCTCGAACCCGGCAAGGTGATGGGTTACGAAAGAAACACACACACCATCGAAGCTTTAAACCGTCATGGGTTTGAAATTGTCAATGCCAAAGATGTGGTGAGCGGAAAGGTACGTCTTGAAGATTACAAAAAAGTGGTTGTAACCATCGAAGGAAACGAGCTTTCCAGAGGTGGTGGAGGTGCCCGCTGTATGACCATGCCGGTGGCACGCGAAAAGGTGAATTGGTAAAAAGATTTTTCTTGTTCAGTGTGGGAATGCCTGACTGTGAATAAAATCCATTAGGCCGGGTTGGCCCTTTTGTTGGTTATATGCGATAAGAGCAATCAAAAGGGGCTAATCGAGCGGTTTTTTTAGATGGTGTGATGCCTATGCCGGTTGGTGTTGCGGCCGAAGCAGGTCGTTCACTGTTTTTACAGGATTAAATGTAATCAGCGGTGCTTCAACAAAAATTGTAATCCAATCGGCCATGGCCCCATTCCATAACCCGGGAAGTTCCTGGGCTTTCAAATCGCGCCCGTCTTTTGATTTTTGGGAGATAAAACCTGTTTTGGGATCAACAAATTCACGCAAGTCAAAATTCTCGCCTTTGAAATTCCGTACCCCGCAAACCAAATCAACCGGATTGAAATGGGTGGCCTGAGCAACAATCTCTTTTTGAGTGGGATTGTCAAAATTAATTTGTGACGATTCTACAATTTGTAAAGACAACTCGTCATCTTCGTTTATGACCCAAAACGGCCCGCCTCCCGGTTCACCTTCGTTTTTTACCATGCCTGCAACCCGCATTGGCCGGTTAAGTTTGTTGAAAAGCCAATCGATGCGCTCCATCTTTTCGTACCCTTCATAGGCATCGGGAATAAAGATATTCAAATCGTTTTTTGCAAAATTCTTAATGGTTTCAAGATGTTCATCGTCCAGATTTCCATCTTCCAGCTGGTCGAGATAGTCAAACGTTTTTTCCTGTAATTGAAAGAGCAACCCGCCAATGGCTTTTTTGTAAAGATAGGTAGGTTCGCGGAGCCGGTCTGGAACAATGTTGTCAATATTTTTCACAAAAATGATTTCGCCTTGTAAATCGTTTAAATTTTCAATCAAAGCACCATGACCTCCGGGTCGGAACAGGATACTTCCATCTTCTTCTCTAAAGGGCTCATTGTTCATGTCTACGGCAATGGTATCGGTCGAGGGTTTTTGCTGTGAGAAGCTGATGATAAACCGGACACCAAACCTTTTTTCATATTTTTTTTGTACGCCAGATACCGCCTTCTCAAAGTCGGCCTGGTGCTCGGGCGAAACTGTAAAATGCACCCGGGCCATGTTGTTTTCATCCTTTGCATAATGAGCAGCTTCTACCAAATGCTCTTCAAAAGCGCGCCTCGGGCCGTCGGTATAATCGTGGAAATAGAGCAGGGCTTTAGGTTTTTGGGCGTAATTCAATCCCTTTTCCGTCAGGAAATAATCAAGAATCAGGGGGTAATTTTTTTCCTTAAGCAGCGTATTCAAATCAAGTTGATCACGTTTTAAAACCGCTTGAAGTGATGGGTAGAAAGCAAATTGATGAAGGTGTTTAAAAAAATACCCCACCGAATTAAAATCGGTTTCATTTTCAACCCGTTCGATTGCCGATGGACTTCCGTCGAAACTTTTACGAAATGCCAGTAAATGCTTAAACATTCTACTGGCAGCACCCGAAGCCGGGACAAATTTTAAAATTTCATAATCCTTGCGGTTATCGTCAAAATATTGTTCAAAGTGCTTTATTTGTTCCTCCGAAAAAGAATGCAGACCATCCCCGGGCCGCGCCGGTTTACTCAGTTTGATAAAGGGAAATCCCGATTTGAACTGGTTAATTTGCTGCTCTACGGTTTCCGGACGAATGCCTTTCATTTTAATCTGCTGAAGATCTTTTTCGGTAAACATAATGTCTCTTTTTTGCATATTGAACAAAAATAGAAAATTTGTGTAAGTCCCAACTGTCCAAAATCAAAGAAAAAAGAATTCTTAAACCGTTGTTTGGCCATTTTTTATAGTTTAGCACAAAAGTTCGAATTCGCAACCTTTGTTCCAGAACCTTATCAGGCTTGATGGATCAGAATAAGTTGGCGGGTAAAGAACACAAACCCTTAATGAATCTGAATACACAAATCAGAGAATGAATATTTTACAAAATAATAAAACCATGAAATCCGTTAAATTTTCTCTTCTTGTCATTTTTATGCTGGTGGCAATGGGTGTGGTACAGGCCCAGCAAATCACCATTTTACACACCAACGACATGCACTCGCGCATCACAGGCGATGGTCCCGAGTTGGATTACAGTCCCCTGGTGACCCACAACGATAAGGTGTTGGGCGGTTTTTCACGTTTGGCCACTTTGCTTAAACAAGAAAAAGCAAAAAATCCGGACGGAACGCTCATTGTCGATGCCGGTGATTTTTTAATGGGAACACTGTTTAATACGTTGGAACCGGAAACCGGTTTTCAGCTTGCTATGATGAAAGCCATGGG
>CBETNY010000023.1:0-11778 GCA_965537275.1 uncultured bacterium
GGTAAAGGAATTAAAAATGTCTCTAACACCAAAATTCCGTGCATAAAGCGGTAATCTAAATTACTTCTTAAGAATCCAATTAAAAAATAGCATAAATTTGCCCCAACATTTTTAAAATTTAATAAGATGAATATTCCTGATAATTTAAAGTATTCGCAAGATCATGAATGGATTCGTGTGGATGGCGATGTAGCTTTTGTAGGTATCACCGATTTTGCCCAACACGAATTGGGTGATATCGTATTTGTGGAGGTGGAAACCATTGATGAAAGCCTCGAAAAAGACGAAGTCTTTGGAACAGTAGAAGCCGTTAAAACCGTTTCCGACTTACTGTTACCTGTATCGGGCACCGTACTCGAACTCAATGAAAAATTGGAAGACGAGCCTGAAATCATCAACAAAGATCCTTATGGCGAAGGATGGATTATTAAGATGAAAATTGACAATCCTGCCGATTTAGATGAATTGCTTGATGCAAAAGCATACCAATCGCTAACCGAATCATAAAAAAACATGCTGCGAAGATTTTGGCCGGCCTGGCTATGGGCAATGGTTATTTTGCTTTTAACCGGGCTGCCAGGTTCGTATTTTCCCACTGTCAATTCGTTTTGGGATTGGCTTGGACCCGATAAACTGGTACACCTTTTCATCTTTGGAGTCCTTGTTTTTTTAATCTTAATGGGATACCGCGAACAATATTTTAGCAGTAAAAAACGTTATTGGTTTGGCATTGCTTCGGTTATCATTACCTCATTGTATGGGATGCTGACTGAGATTTTGCAATTGTACGTATTTGTCGGACGGAGTGGCAACCGCTTTGATTTTTATGCAGACACCGTGGGAGCAATATTGGGTTGGATCGTCTTTTTTGCTGTGTATCGAAAAAAAATCAGGCAGAAATCACTCACTGACAAATAAATTAATTAATTTAGCAGCCACAAAAATTTGAATTAAAACAATATTAAAAATGGAATCCAGAAAAACACCAAAAGCTGACCTGGAAAGCAAAAAGGCCATATTCTTTGAAATAGGGCTGGTGCTTGCTCTGGCTCTCGTTTTCGTTTCTTTTAATTATAAGAGCTACGAAAAGAGAACCGTTACCTTGGTACAGCGTCAGGCTGACAATACCACGGAAGAGATTGTCCCTATTACCGAGCAAAAAGTAAAAGCACCGCCGCCGCCGCCGCCCAAGCAGGTAACGCAAATTAAAATTGTTGACGACAATGTTGATGTTCAGGATGACATTGAGATTGATGCCGATGCAAATATGGACACACAGGTTGAAGAATATATTCCACCGGAAGAAGATGAAGACGTTCAACAACAAGAAATTTTCATGGTGGTGGAACAGATGCCCTCTTTCCCTGGCGGTATGGGTGCGCTGATGACCTATCTGGCCACGCACATTAAATATCCTGCTTTAGCTAAAGAAAGCGGAATACAAGGCCGTGTATTTATCAACTTCGTAGTGGAACCCGATGGCTCTATCGATCACGTGAAAGTACTTCGTGGTATTGGCGGCGGATGTGATGAAGAAGCGGTAAGAGTTGTGAAAAGCATGCCGAAATGGATTCCCGGAAAACAACGTGGAAAACCGGTTCGGGTAAGCTTTAACCTTCCTGTGAAATTTACACTCGAGTAATAAAAGTATATCGAATAAAAAGCCTCCTAATTTAGGGGGCTTTTTTTATGTTCAAGAATTTTTGCTTTTTAACCCGCCCCTTGCATTGTCTCCTGTTTTAGTGAAAATATTGATACACTATTTTGGCTTTGGATTGCCCTACCACCGAAGCCAGGCTTTTTTCATCTTGTAATTTAATCTGCTTCACCGACTTAAATGCTTTTAGCAATTTCTGAGCCGTCTCTTTTCCGATTCCCTTAATGTTGGTCAGCTCCGAATGTAAAGTTCCTTTTTGACGGCGTTTTCGATGATGGGTAATTCCAAACCGGTGGGCTTCATCGCGTAAGCGTTGGATAATCCGAAGACTCTCCGACTTCTTGTCAAGATACAAAGGCAGCGAATCGTGCGGAAAATAGATCTCCTCCAACTTTTTGGCAATGCCGATGATGGTGATTTTGCCATAAAGCCCAAGCTTTTCCAAACTTTTTACAGCCGCACTCAGCTGCCCCTTTCCTCCATCCACAATGATTAATTCGGGAAGCGGTTTGTGTTCTTTTAGCAACCGGCCATACCTGCGTAAGATAATCTCTTCCATCGAGGCAAAATCGTCAGGCCCCTCTACGGTTTTGATGTTAAAATGTCGATAGGCTTTTTTATTGGGTTTTGCATTGACAAACTGCACCATGGAAGCCACCGGATATTCCCCCTGAAAATTGGAGTTATCAAAACACTCGATGGTTTTCGGTAACGCCGGCATCCGGAGATCGGCTTTCATTTTTTCCAAAATACGATTGCTGTGTCTTTCCGGATCGATTAACTCCTGCTGCTTTAACCTTTCCATTTTGAAATAGCGGGTATTACGCTGACTTAGTGCCAGCAATTCTTTTTTATCACCACGCTTCGGGACAACAAACTTTACCTCGGGCCAATCAATTTCAGGATCAAAAGGGACAATAATTTCATGAGATTGGCTCCCAAACCGCTGCCGGAAATCAGCAATCGAAAAGGCCAAAATATCCACCGGACTTTCATCAAGTTTTTTCTTTACTTCAACGGTATGCGCCTGCACAATGGCACCATTCATCACTTTCAGATAGTTGACATAGGCCCATTGGTCCTCGTTTAAGATGGATATCACATCCACATTGCTGATCCGGGGATTCACAATGGTCGATTTGCTTTTGTAATTTTCGAGCAGTTCGATTTTCTCTTTTACAAGCTGTGCTTGCTCAAATTCAAGGTTCGTGGCATAACGATGCATGAGCTTTTTCAGTTCATCAATCACCTCGCTTAAATTACCTTTGATGATAGCGCGGATATGGCTGATGGTTTGTTGATAATCGGCCTCACTTTGCATGCCGATACAAGGTCCTTTGCAGTTGCCCAGGTGATACTCAAGACACACTTTGTACTTCTTTTTTTGAATGTTTCTGGCACTCAAATTCAGCTTACAGGTTCGCAACGGATAAAGTTGACGGATAATATCCAGAAGGGTTTTCATCATTCGCACCGAAGCATAGGGCCCGAAATATTCGGAGCCGTCGTTCAGCACATGACGGGTGGGAAACACCCTGGGAAAAGGTTCGTTTTTGATGCATAACCATGGAAAATTCTTATCGTCCTTTAAAAGGACGTTATACCTCGGCTGTAACTTTTTGATAAGATTATTTTCCAGCAAAAGGGCGTCCAGTTCGGATTCGGTAACAATAAATTTGATGTCGGCGATTCTCCGCACCAACACCTTCAGTTTGCCACTTGCCTGTTCTTTATTGAAATAACTCGATACCCTTTTCTTTAAATTTTTCGCTTTTCCCACATAAAGAATCTTTCCGGACGAGTCGTAATACCGGTATACACCAGGCTGCTCAGGCAGGCTTCTGACAATCGACATAAGATGGTTACGGATTTCTTCCTGTGTCAAGACATTACATTTTAAGTGACAAAGTTAGCGATTTTAGCAAATGTACCGCAGTGGCCGTCGGCGTGAAAAAGGCCCTGTTAACGACCCGTCAGATGATTTAGGTTGTTGGAAAGGCGCAACGCGTAACAAACCGGGTCAATTCAACAAAATCGTCCACCGACAATTGTTCGGCACGCCGGCTTAACAAAGGATGATCCTGGTTCAAATTTCCGGAAAGCTGTTTCACGGCATTGCGCAATGTTTTCCGCCTTTGCCCAAAGCCTGCTTTCACCACCTTAAAAAACAGATTTTCATCGCAATCAAGCTTCGATGTGTTATTTCTCCGCAATCGGATTACTGCCGATTTTACCTTGGGTGGCGGGAAAAAAACATTTTCGTTTACCGTAAAGCAATATTCAATATCGTACCACGCTTGCAACAGCACGCTAAGGATGCCATAGGTTTTATTGCCCGGAGGTGCAGCAATTCGTTCGGCAACCTCCTTTTGAATCATCCCAACCACTTCGGAAATTTGAAAACGATTTTCAAGTACTTTAAAAAAAATCTGACTCGAAATGTTATACGGGAAATTACCAATGAGCGCAAATGGCCCTTCCATTATTTCTCCCATAGGGCTTTTCAAAAAATCGGCTTCCAAAATCCTAAGACGCGGGTCGTGAAAATGCGACTTCAAATAAGTTACCGATTCACCATCAATTTCTATCAGTGTTAAAGCCTCCAGGTTCTCTCTCTCCAATAACGACCGGGTTAGGATACCGGTCCCGGGACCTATTTCACAAACCAATGGATACGATTCACTTAAACAGGCCGTGATATTGCGGGCAATGTTATTGTCGGTAAGAAAATGTTGCCCCAAATGTTTTTTTGGCCTGACCATTTTTCTAATTGATGATGTCGAAACCGGTGTATGATTGCAATGCTTTTGGAATGCGAATCCCTTCAGCGGTTTGGTTGTTTTCGAGCAAAGCGGCAACAATGCGAGGCAAAGCCAGTGCCGAGCCGTTTAAAGTATGGGCAAGCTGTGTTTTGCCGTCTTTGTTTTTGAAACGCAATTTCATACGGTTGGCCTGGTAATTTTCAAAATTGGATACCGAACTGACTTCCAACCAACGTTTTTGGGCTGCCGAAAACACCTCGAAATCGAACGTGAGTGCCGAGGTAAAACTCAAATCGCCGCCGCAAAGCCGGAGAATACGGAAAGGCAATTCCAATTTTCGTAATAAATTGGCTACATGTTCTTTCATCTCTTCCAGCGTATCATACGATTTATCGGGATGTTGAATCTGAACAATTTCCACTTTATCGAACTGATGCAAACGGTTTAGCCCGCGGACATCTTTGCCGTACGATCCTGCCTCACGCCTGAAACAATTGGAATAAGCCACGTTTTTCAACGGTAAATCCGATTCTTTGACAATCACATTGCGATAAATGTTCGTAATGGGCACCTCAGCCGTGGGAATTAAATAGAGGTTATCAATACCTACATAATACATCTGACCCTCTTTGTCGGGCAACTGTCCCGTACCAAATCCCGAAGCTTCGTTAATCAACAATGGGGGCTGGTATTCAAGATAACCGGCATCGATGGCTTCATCAAGGAAAAAATTAATCAAAGCCCTTTGCAAACGGGCGCCTTTTCCACGATAAAAAGGGAAACCTGCACCGGTTACTTTACTGCCTAAATCAAAATCAATAATTTTATACTGATCGGCCAATTCCCAGTGAGGTCGTGCATGGGCATCCAGTGCGGGAATCTCGCCCTCGTGATAAACTTCTTCATTGTCAGCATCACTTTTGCCTTTGGGAACAGACGGATGGGGAAGGTTAGGAAGTTCAACCAGTTTTTTATTCAGTTCTTCGATAATTTTCTCCGACTGCTCACCCAACGACTTGATCACGGCTTTCAACTCCAGGGAATCCTGTCGTGCGGCTTCTGCCTTTTCCTTTTCACCCGCTTTAAAAAATCCGCCAATACTTTTGGCCAACTGTTTTGATTGCATCAAGGCATCGTCCAGCTGCTTTTGGATTTTTCTTCTGTTTTTGTCCAGTTCGATAATCTCTTCCACCAAAGCTTTGGCATCAAAATTTTTCACCGCCAGACGTTCGATGACCAATTCTTTATTTTCTCTAATTTTTTGAAGTTCAAGCATAGAAACAAAATTTTTACAAAGATAGAAAATGAGCCATGAAGTGAGAGGTTACTGCAAGATAAAATTACGGAAAACAGAAAAGCCCGGCGATTGCCAGGCTCATCCAATATATATTGAGAATTTAAATGCTATTTCTCCTCATCAAGAGGCATTACGCTAACATAAGAGCGGTTGTTTTGTCTTTTACGAAACTCTACAACGCCATCCTGAAGGGCAAATAAAGTGTGGTCCTTACCCATACCCACATTTAAACCGGGATGATGAACCGTACCTCTTTGTCTTACCAAAATATTTCCAGCGGTGGCAAACTGTCCACCATAAATTTTCACTCCTAATCGTTTACTTTCCGATTCGCGTCCGTTATGGGAGCTACCCATTCCTTTTTTATGAGCCATTTCTTAAGTTTTTTAGCGTTAAAAAGTAATTTTTTCAATCAGCACTTTGCTTAAATCCTGACGGTGTCCGGATTCCTTCTGATACCCTTTTCTTCTCTTCTTTTTGAAGACCTTCACTTTGTCTGCCCTAACATGAGCAACAATTTTAGCATCTACTTTAGCACCTTCAACACGGGGAGTGCCCACGTTTACTTTACCATCTTGGTCAACCAATAACACTTGATCGAACTCTACGTTTGCACCTTCTTCTCCTTCAAGTCTGTGAACAAAAATCTCTTGTCCTTGCTCAATCTTGAACTGCTGTCCGGCTATGTCAACAATTGCGTACATTATTTTGTCTTTATTTTACTGTCGATTTTGGAGGTGCAAAAATACTAAAAAAATCTAATTAACAAATTATTGTTATTAAAATTCCTGAAGAATATTTTTTTTCACTTCCTTGCAAACCAGCCTATTCTATTCAATGCGAAAAATATTATGCCGTTTGCGCGCTTTTATTTTTTGTTTATCTAACTGTCTTACTGGTTTTTATAAATTTCACAATTTTTTTCATGCCCATTTCACTTTAGCGAGAAGCTGTAAAATAAAAATGTTACCGGTTCCGTTGCCAAAATAATATTCTTGAAGAAAGATTTAATTTGGAGTGAGGATTGGCATTCACCAAAAACACACCAAACAAAATGAGTAAAAACCAAAGGAAATAGGAAAAACTTAAATTCTCCCCATCCACTACACCCCAAAGAATCGCCACTACCGGAATCAAATAGGTCACCGAAGAGGCAAATACCGGACTACTGAGTTTAATCAGCTTATTGAAAGCAATCAGTGCCAGTCCTGTGCCCACAATGGACAGGATTGCCAGGTAACCCATCCCTTCCCAGGCCGGCCCATTGGTGAGCAATGTGTGAGGAATTTCGGTAAAAATCAAAACATAGGCCAAAGCCGGAACTCCCACAAAGAAAAAGGTTAATACCGTAATGTCCAACGCATTCATTCCTTTAAAAAATGTTTTCACCAAATTGACGTTGATGGCGTAGCAAATGGAAGCAATGACCACCAACCCCGAATAAAAGACATCCCCCTTCAGGTCACCTTTCCCCGAAATCAGTATCAGGCCAATGGCTCCGGCCAAACCGATGAGCACCCCCAAAACATTGTACCAACGGGCATGCATCTTAAAAAACAGAAGACCTAAAATTAAGGTGAAGAGTGGCGTTAACGAATTCAGGGTGCCGGCAAGGCTGCTGTCAATACCCGTTTCGGCAATGGCAAACAGCAAAGCCGGAAGCACACTTCCGATGACTCCCGAAATAAAAAGAATCAGATAATATTTTTTGGGTGTTTTAATCAGGGTTTTGACTGCCAGCGGTATCAAAAACAAAAAAGTAATGACTACCCTCAGCAACCCCACCTCTTCACCTGAGAAGTACAATAAAGATTTTTTAATCAATATGAATGAACTTCCCCATACCAGCACCAGGCCCGACAGGATGAGCCATGATAAAATGCCTTGTTTTGGTTGATTTTGCATAGCTATTTTATGGAGGGCAAAGATACTCAATCTTGCCAAACGATCGGAAATTGAATGAATCCTCCGTTGAAGCCCTCCTTTCTATGAGGAAATGATATTTTTGCAAAAAAATTCGGAATGATTTCAGTAACTAATGTCAGTGTAGAGTTTGGAGGAGAAACCTTATTTAATAGCATTTCGTTCCATGTAGGCAAAAAAGAACGCATCGGGCTGGCAGGTAAAAACGGAGCCGGTAAAACCACGCTACTACGGATTTTAAACGGAGAACAAGAGCCCACCAGCGGTCAGGTAAGTCTGCCCGAACATACCACTTTAGGCTACCTGCCTCAGGAGAAAATCATCCGAAGCAGTTTATCGGTATTAGAAGAGACATTGTCGGCCTTCCGTTTTTTAAATGAAACAAAAGCCACCCTGCAGAAGATTCAAACAGAGGTAAGCCAACGCACCGATTACGACAGTACTTCCTATGCCCGGCTCATTGATCAAATGGAAGAACTTTCGCATTTGCTGCAAATCAACGAAGAGGACAAACTTGAAGGCCGGGCCGTTCGGGTTTTAAAAGGATTGGGCTTTCTCGAATCGGAACTTTCACGACCGGTAAACACCTTTAGTTTGGGATGGCAAATGCGCATGGAACTGGCCAAACTGCTGCTGCGTCAACCTTCGCTACTCATGCTTGACGAACCGACCAACCACCTTGATATTGATGCCATTCAGTGGCTTGAACAATTTTTAAAAAATTACAAAGGATCGGTTATCCTTGTATCGCATGACCGCAGTTTTCTGGACAACCTCACCCAACGCACCCTCGAAATTAATCACGGGAAAATTTATGACTACAAAGTCCCCTACTCCCAATACCTGCAATTGCGCAAAGAACGTCTCGACCAACAAGTAGCACAATTCAACAACCAACAAAAACAAATCAAAGAGATTGAATCGTTTGTTGAACGCTTTCGCTACAAGGCCACCAAAGCGCGTCAGGTACAATCGCGGATTAAACAGTTGGAAAAAATGGACCGTGTGAAAGTGGACGAGCTGGACCATGCGGCCATGCATTTTCGGTTTCCTCCGGCCCCCCGCAGTGGAAAAGTGGTGGTTGAAGGAAAAAATGTTATTAAAAATTACGGATCGAAACAGGTCCTGAAAAACATTGACTTTCAAATCATCAGAGGCGATAAACTGGCTTTTGTCGGCCGAAACGGGGAGGGCAAAACCACCTTGTCAAAAATCCTGGCAAAACAACTGAGCTACGAGGGAGAAATAAAATACGGCTCCAATGTACAGATTGCCTACTACGCTCAAGACCAGTGGGAGATGCTCGACCCGTCTAAAACGGTCTTCCAAACGGTTGACGATATCGCTGTTGGGGATATCCGTAAAAGCCTGAAAAGTATTTTGGGAGCCTTTTTATTCCGGGGCGAAGCCATTGATAAAAAAATCAGCGTCCTATCGGGTGGAGAAAAAGCCCGTCTGTCGCTGGCCAAACTTTTGTTATCTCCTTCCAACTTACTGATTCTTGACGAGCCCACCAACCATTTGGACATGCTATCGAAAGACATTCTGAAAAATGCATTGTTGCAATACGATGGCACCCTGATTGTCGTGTCGCACGACCGCGACTTTTTACAAGGCCTCACCGAGCACTTTTTCGAGTTTAAAAATCATCAAATCAAAGAATTCAGAGGAAGTCTGAACGAATACCTCCAAAAAAGAAGTATTGAGCAGCTCACCGAACTTGAAATAAAAAAAACAGCCCCTCAAAACAGCGCAAAAAGCAACCTCGATAAAAAACAAGAATGGGAACAGAAAAAGGAGCAGAATCGGAAACTACGCAAACTGAAAAAAGAGCTGGAGAAGATCGAAAAAAAGATTGAAGAGATGGAAGCACAGCTGAAAAATATCAACGAAAAACTTTCGAACCCGCTGCAATACGACGAAGAGATAAAGGATGGAACCCTTTATAAACTTCATGGTGAAACAGAAAAAATGCTTGCCCTACTCTATGACGAATGGGAACGACTCCAGGAAAATTTAGAATAATTTATTGGGTACGGTAAATGAGCTGATGGGCCAATTGGCGTAACGGAACCTTGGCCGGTTCGGGCCGGTCGATTTTATCCAGGTTTTCCATGGCTTTGTCGTAATAATCATGAATTGCTTTTTGGGTGACCTCACGAATGGATAGCTGGTCAAAAACAGCCTTCACCTGCGATATTTTTTCATCGGCAGCCATTTGCTCATCACCATAAAGCGCACGCAACCTCCTTCGGGTAGACGGGTCGGCCAACTCTATTGCTGTTACAAACAAGAAGGTTTTTTTCCTTTCGATGATGTCAACACCGGTTTTTTTTCCAAAAATTTCCTCATCGCCATACAAATCGAGCAAATCATCCATCACCTGAAACCCCAATCCCACGTTGCTTCCAAACTCATTCAGCAAGGCCGAATTCCTGGCGGAAGTTTTCGCAATGATGGCCCCGATTTTTAAACTGGCCCCAAACAATACCGCCGTTTTCAAACGACTCATCTCCAGATAGTCGGCCCTTGAAACATGTTCTATTTTCTCAAAGTTTAAGTCTCTTTGCTGACCTTCGCAGGCCTCCAAAGCCGTTTCGTTAAAGGTATCCAGAATTTGAGGTAACACATCAATTGGTGCCTGGGTAGCGTATCGGTAAGCCAGCACATAAAGCGTATCGCCGGCTAAAATGGCCATGTTGGGATCCCATTTTTTAAAAACCGTTTCCTTGCCGTGCCTAATGGGTGACTGATCCATGATGTCATCATGAATCAAGGTGAAATTATGGAGCAATTCAAGGGCTGTGGCTTGAGGAAGGGCTTTGTGAATATCCTCACCAAAAAGATCGCACGCCATCAAGGTAAGGATGGGCCGTATCCGTTTTCCTTTTTGGTTCAAAGCATAAATGATTGGTTCATAAAGCTCTTTGGGATCCCTGCTAAAGCTCTGATTTTTCAGATGCTCTGTAAAAATAGCATATAGCTCCTGGTGTGTATACATCAGCTACTCAATTAAATCAAGCAAATACTGACCATAACCACTTTTCAGCAGCGGTTGAGCAATCACCTTGAGTTGTTCGGCATTGATAAACCCTTTTTTATAGGCAATCTCTTCGATACAACCAATTTTAAGGTTTTGTCGATCCTGAATAACTTCAACAAATTGTGATGCCTGAATGAGCGAAGCGAAGGTACCGGTGTCAAGCCAGGCGGTTCCCCTGCTAAGCAGGCCTACTTTAAGTTTTCCGGCTTTTAAATAATGTTTGTTAACATCCGTTATTTCATACTCTCCGCGTGCACTGGGTTTTAAATTCTTGGCAATCTCAACCACCGAATTATCATAAAAATAAAGCCCCGGAACCGCATAATTCGATTTGGGATGTTTGGGCTTTTCTTCTATTGAAAGGGCGTTCATCTGCTCGTCGAACTCCACCACGCCATATCTCTCAGGGTCTTTCACATGATAGGCAAAAACAATACCCCCCTCAGGATGAATACTATCCATCAACAACTGCTGCAATCCGCGACCATAAAAGATGTTGTCGCCCAAAACCAGGGCTACCGAATCGGAACCGATAAACGCTTCACCGATAACGAAAGCCTGTGCCAACCCGTTGGGTTCGTGCTGTACAGCATACTGAATGTTACATCCAATACGAGAGCCATCACCCAACAACAATTTAAAATTCGGTGTATCATGGGGTGTCGAAATAATCAAAATATCCTTAATACCGGCCATCAATAAAATAGAAAGCGGGTAATAGATCATGGGTTTATCATAAATGGGCATCAGTTGCTTACTGACCGCTAATGTCAAAGGGTGGAGGCGTGTTCCCGATCCTCCTGCTAAGATGATTCCTTTCATTGGTTTAATCTTTTAAATTTATCATTCTCACAACCGATGATTTGCTCAAGCAACTTTTACAAACTTACTCGAGACCAACCATCACAGGCTGATTGTACACTATTTTTTTTCACCGGAATCTAATTCCTCGTCAATAATCTCACTCAGATCGTCGTGAATTTCTTCCGCAAACACTTCATGAGGAGCTTCTTTGAACGATTTGGTTAACAACCACTTATCTAAAGTAAGCAACAGCGAAGGCAGCACGATTAAATTGGTAAACAAAGCCACAATC
>CBETNY010000024.1:0-11126 GCA_965537275.1 uncultured bacterium
AAACCACCGCCATTTATGCAGGAAGCCGTAATATATTAAAAAAGCATATTGACCGTTTGAACCATTCGAGTGTCAGGATTGTCTTGCCCGATGAGGAGATAAAACAAAAAGCAGATGCACAGGTGCAATCCAAGGCTCAGGCGCAATCCAAAGCTCAGGAGGCCAAATTTGAGCCGGGTCATGACGAAAAGGTCGTCGAAGATTCCGCGGCGGAAAGTGAACAAACGGCCAACCGGGAGGTTGGTAAAAAGGATTATCCCGAAGAACTCCGATCGTACACGGTTGAAGAGTTAAAAAAGATGATTGAAGACCGGATTCGGGAAATTGAAGCGGAAAAGAAACAGCAGAAAAAAAGCAAGGCAAAACCGACACAAGCGAAGAGTAAACAGGCCATTATTGACAATTTTATTAAAAATGAGCCTTCCATTTCAAGACCGAAGACCACTTTTTACGATCCGGTAGATTATGCCAAGCAAAGTGTTGTTGATCAGGAAAACATTGTAAGTGAAACGCTTGCAAACATATACATGGATCAGGGGCATTTTGATAAAGCCATCAAGATTTACCAAAAATTAATTTTGAAATTTCCCGAAAAAAGTACTTACTTTGCAGCCCTTATTGAAAAAGCTGAAAAGAACTTAAAAAATTAAAGATTTTAAACCATGTACATTTTCATTTCCATACTGATTTTGATTGTTTGTATCCTCTTGGGATTGATTGTTTTAGTGCAAAACCCCAAAGGGGGCGGACTGGCTGCCAATTTTAGCGGCGGTACACAATTTATGGGCGCCCGTCAAACGGCTGATTTTCTCGAAAAAGCAAGCTGGACTTTGGCTGTTGTCCTGTTGGTGTTAAGCCTCACAGCCACCATGATTATTCCCAGAAATGGTGGAGTGGTAGACCAACAAAACAGCGAGTTGCAAAATAAAATTAATCAGGTAAAACAACCTGCTGTTGATTTTGCAGCACCTCCCATTCAACAAAATCCTAATCAGGCAACACCTGATGAAAAAGGAAAGAAAAAATAATCGAACAAAAACGTTTATCGAAAAATGTCAGAATGTCATAAGATTCTGACATTTTTTTTTGCTTCTAATTTTGGCACAAAATGTGACAGGCTAAGAGCAGTTCAAAAAAAATAACGATTAAAGCATTAAGAAATATGGGAAAATTGAACATTAAACCGTTGGGCGACAGAGTTGTTGTTGAACCTGCCCCGGCAGAAGAAAAAACAGCTAGTGGCATTATCATTCCTGACACAGCCAAAGAAAAACCTCAAAAAGGAACGGTTGTCGCAGTTCCTGAAAAAGATAAAGACAATAACATAAGCGTGAAAGTGGGCGATCAGGTGTTGTACGGCAAATTTGCCGGCACGGAAATCACCATTGATGACCGGGATTATCTGATCATGTCTCAGTCGGATATTTTAGCCGTTATTTAATAAAGAGGTTTATTTAGAAATTATTAATCACAGTATAAAAATTTAAAAAAATGGCAAAAGACATTTTATTTAATCTGGAAGCAAGAGAAAATCTTAAAAAGGGTGTGGATGCATTATCCGATGCAGTAAAAGTAACTTTAGGCCCTAAAGGTAGAAACGTAATTATCGATAAATCATTTGGTGCCCCTCAGGTAACCAAAGATGGTGTAACCGTAGCCAAAGAAATCGAACTGACCGATCCTGTTGAAAATATGGGTGCCCAAATGGTAAAAGAGGTAGCCTCGAAAACCAATGATCAGGCAGGTGACGGAACCACCACGGCTACTGTATTGGCACAAGCCATTGTGGCCACCGGTTTAAAAAATGTTACCGCCGGTGCCAACCCCATGGATTTGAAAAGAGGTGTGGAAAAAGCGGTACAGGAAGTGATCAAGTCTTTGAAAGACCAAACAAAAGAAGTGGGCGATCACAAAGAGAAAATCGAGCAGGTGGCCTCTATTTCAGCCAATAACGACCATACCATCGGTAAACTGATTGCCGATGCCATGGGTAAAGTGAAAAAAGAAGGCGTCATTACCATCGAAGAAGCCAAAGGAATTGAAACCTATGTGGATGTTGTTGAAGGAATGCAGTTTGACCGCGGTTATATCTCACCTTACTTTGTAACCGACACCGAAAAAATGCAGGCCGTTTACGAATCGCCTTACATTTTGATCTACGACAAGAAAATTTCGGTAATGAAAGACCTGCTGCCCATCCTTGAAAAAGCAGTACAAAGTGGTAAACCTTTATTAATTATTGCTGAAGATATTGAAGGCGAAGCCTTGGCAACTTTGGTGGTTAACCGTCTGCGTGGATCATTGAAAGTAGCAGCCGTAAAAGCCCCCGGATTTGGTGATCGTCGTAAAGAGATGTTGGAAGATATTGCTATCCTGACCGGTGGAACCGTTATTTCTGAAGAAAAAGGGTACAAGCTGGAAGATGCTACTGTTGAAATGTTGGGTGAAGCAGAAAAAGTAACCATCGACAAAGAAAATACAACCATCGTAAGTGGTAAAGGAGCAAAAGAAAATATTGACGCCCGTGTCAACCAAATCAAAGCTCAAATTAAAACCACCACTTCCGATTATGACAAAGAAAAATTACAAGAGCGTTTGGCTAAACTGGCCGGTGGTGTTGCTGTAATTTATGTGGGAGCTGCCAGCGAAGTGGAAATGAAAGAGAAAAAAGACCGCTTTGAAGACGCGTTGGCTGCTACCCGTGCTGCCATCGAAGAGGGAATCATTCCCGGTGGTGGTGTTGCCTTCATCCGGGCTACCGAAGCTTTGGAAAACCTGAAAGGGGAAAATGAAGATCAAAATACCGGTATTGCCATTGTGAAACGTGCCATCGAAGAGCCTTTGCGCCAGATTGTTGAAAATGCAGGACTGGAAGGTTCGGTGGTTGTAAACAAAGTGAAAGAAGGAAAAGGTGATTTTGGTTTCAATGCCCGTACCGAAGTGTATGAAAACCTGCTGGAAGCCGGTGTTATCGATCCAACTAAAGTAACCCGTGTTGCGCTTGAAAATGCAGCTTCTATCGCCGGTATGTTGTTGACTACCGAATGTGTATTAAGCGAGCACAAAGACGAAAATGCTGCTCCGGCTCCTGCAATGCCTCCAATGGGTGGCGGTGGAATGCCGGGTATGATGTAATCGATTCATCAACAATTTTTAAAAAAAGGTTGTTCCTCAGGGGGCAACCTTTTTTCTTTTCCTATTTTTGCGCCATGTTTTTTATCGATACCCATACCCATCTTTACACGGAAGAGTTTGATGCCGACCGTCACCAGGTGGTAAAACAAGCCCTTGCCGACGGCATTAACCGGATGCTATTGCCCAATATTGATGGCAGCAGTATTCAGGCATTGTTGGATTTGCATCATGATTTTCCTGAGCATTGTCTTCCCATGATGGGTTTGCATCCCACCTCTGTAAACCATCAGTACGAAAAGGAGCTCGAAACCGTTCGGTCAGAACTTGATCGGGGAGGTTACTGCGGTGTGGGTGAAATTGGCATCGATTTGTATTGGGACGAAACTTTTCGCGAGCAGCAAATGGACGCTTTTCGTCAACAACTGCAATGGGCTAAAAAATATGGGCTGGGCGTTTCAATTCACACCCGGAAGGCTTTTGAAATTACTTTACAAATTGTGAAAGAAGAACTGACCGACGATTTGAAAGGGGTGTTTCATTGTTTTACCGGCAGTGTTGAAGAGGCAAAAGAAATTATGGATGTGGGTTTTAAAATGGGAATTGGTGGAATTGTCACTTTTAAAAACAGTGGACTCGACCAGGTGGTAAAACAAATTCCCATGACCTCATTGGTCTTCGAAACCGATGCTCCTTATTTAACCCCGGTTCCATTTCGAGGAAAAAGAAACCAAAGTGCTTATCTGAAATATGTTGCCGAAAAAGTAGCAGCAATCAAAGCATTACCTTTGGAAGAGGTAGCCGAAATCACCAACCGGAATGCCAAACAAGTATTTTCAATTTAAGCAGGACAGCATGGACGATCAAATTAGTATTCTCATTATTTACACCGGAGGAACCATCGGTATGATTAAAAATCCGGATACGGGTAGTCTTCAGCCTTTTAATTTTGATGGAATTTACGAACAGATACCCGAACTGAAACGGTTTCACTACAAATTGGATTTTCATTCTTTTGATCCGTTGATCGACTCGAGCAATATGCATCCCAATCACTGGGTTCGGCTGGTCGATATTATCGAAAAAAACTATTCCTCCTATGATGGTTTTGTGGTGTTGCATGGCTCCGATACCATGTCTTATACGGCATCGGCGTTAAGTTTTATGCTTGAGAATCTGAACAAGCCGGTAATTTTTACCGGTTCACAGCTTCCATTGGGCGTATTGCGAACCGATGGTCGTGAAAATTTTATTACCGCCATCGAGTTGGCTGCTGCCCGCGAAGACAATACACCGGTGGTTCCGGAGGTTTGTATTTATTTTGAAAACCATCTGATGCGTGCCAACCGTACGGTAAAATATAATGCTGAAAATTTTAATGCTTTTGTTTCGCCTAACTATCCTGTATTGGCTGAGGCAGGTGTCTATTTAAAATATAACCGGCATCATATTTTAAAGCCCAATTTTAAAAATCTGAAAGTGCACCGCAAAATGGATTCCCGGGTAGGAATTTTAAAAATATTTCCCGGCATGACACCTGAATATGTCCGTGCTATTTTAATGGATGCCGGATTGCGGGCTGTGGTACTCGAAACTTTTGGGTCGGGAAACGCTCCCACTGATGCTTGGTTTATTGAGGCCCTTAAGCAGTCTGTTGAACAGGGTGTGACCGTGGTCAATGTGTCGCAATGTTTGGCAGGGGCGGTTGACCAGGGAAAATATGAGACCTCGCTGACGTTGAAAAATATTGGGGTTGTGAGTGGTTTCGATTCTACCACGGAGGCCATGTTGACCAAGTTGATGTTTTTATTGGGGCAAAATATGGATGAAAAAAAATTTAGAGCCAATCTGAATATGTCCATTCGTGGAGAAATTAGTCTTGATTAAGAATATTTTTATACTTTTGGCGTCCGAAAAGTAATAGGAGAGGTGCTCGAGTGGCTGAAGAGGCACGCCTGGAAAGCGTGTGTGCGCCAAAAGCGTACCGCGGGTTCGAATCCCGCCCTCTCCGCAAGAAAAAAGAAAGGGTATTTGGAGGGGACACATTTACCCGATGTGAATTTAATATAAAATCAGTTTTTTAATCAAATTTAATTTATACTTTTGTACCCAGTCAAAAAATGTAAAATCGTACTAATCAATTTTTAATTATCATGAAAAAATTAATTGCATTATTTTCAATTGCTGCCCTTTTAAGCTTTGGGTTTTCCAATATGGTTTATGCCCAGGATGCTGCAGCGAATGATACAGCCGTTGTTACTAATGACTCTAGTGCTGTAGCCAATGATTCCACCGCGGCGGATACCACAGCTGTTGCTGCCACTCCTGCAGGCCCTGAGCAACCCAAGTCGTTTCACCAGGTGTTGAAAGAAAAATTTATTGAAGGGGGCCCCGGTTTTATGGGCGTTATTTTGTTAACCCTTATTTTTGGTTTGGCCATTGCCATTGAGCGTATTATTTACTTAAGCATGGCTTCCATTAACTCCAAAAAATTATTGAAAAATGTTGAAGCGGCGTTAACCAATGGTAGTGTGGATGAAGCCAAAGAAATTTGTCGCAACACCCGCGGTCCTGTTGCTGCTATCTTTGCAGAAGGACTTAGCCGTTATGACAATGGTTTGGAAGATGTTGAAAAATCAATTATTTCTTATGGTAGCGTGGTTACCGGTCGCCTTGAAAGTGGTGTTAGCTGGATTTCTCTTTTCATCGCCCTGGCTCCTATGCTTGGATTTATGGGTACTGTAATTGGTATGATTCAGGCCTTTGATGATATTGCTGCTGCCGGAGATATCAGCCCTGCAGTTGTTGCCGGTGGTATTAAAGTAGCTTTGTTGACTACCGTATTTGGTTTGATTGTAGCGGTAATCCTTCAGGTATTCTACAACTACATTATTTCAAAAATTGACAGCTTGGTAAATGATATGGAAGATACTTCCATTGCCTTTATCGACCTAGTAGCTCAAAAATTAAAAAAGTAAGCTGCCATGAAAGATAAAGTAGCTAATTTCACCCGTTGGATACTGTACGTATTGCTGTTGGTATCAGCAGTGCCCGGGATACTCTATTATCTCGGTGCTATGAGTACAGATGCTTTCCTGAATTGGGGTAAATTATTACTGGTGGTGGGCGTGGCCGTCCTTGTGATTGGGCCGCTGTTTACCCTGCTGGTTAACCCCAAAAATCTCATCAAAATGCTTTTAAGCATTGTCTTGTTGGCTGTTGTTTTAGGTGTGTCATATGCTTTGGCAACCAACCAATTGTCAGCACTCCAATTAGAAACGTATAAAATTTCGGCTGAAACCTCCAAATTGGTAGGGATGGGTTTATATGCCACTTATATTTCTTTTGGATTGTCAATCCTGGCTATCCTGTATTCAGGAGTTGTAAAATTATTTAAATAATAGCAAATTATGGCTAAAAGAGCAGCACCAGAAATTAATGCCGGTTCGATGGCAGATATTGCCTTCCTTTTACTGATCTTTTTCCTGGTTACAACAACCATGGATGTGGATACCGGTATCACCAGGAAGCTGCCCCCGCCTGTTGAAAACCAGGATGAAAATGTGGATGTGAAAGACCGAAATGTACTTAAAGTCCTCATCAACAGCCATGACCTTTTGCTTGTTAACGGAAAACCGGGTAATGTTGAAAACCTGGCTACCAAAGTAAAGGATTTTATGGCAATTCATCCCAATAATAGTGCATATCCCGAAGTTACGGAAAAGTTAATACCTGAATTAGGTAAAAAAGTTCCGATGACAAAAGGGATTGTTTCTTTGAAAAACGACCGGGGAACTTCCTACGAAATGTATATTAAAGTGCAAAATGAATTGGCTCGTGCTTTTAATGAGATGAAAGACGAACAATCACTGAAATATTATGGCTTGAAATATGACCAACTGGTTGATGATAAAAAAATAAGTCTTATCAACAAACTGGTTCCTGTTCGTGTTTCAGAAGCTGAACCTGAAAATGTAGGAGGACAGTAAAATGGCAAAATTTAAAACAAATAAGTCAAAAGGTTCTCCCGCAATTAATACTTCTTCGTTGCCGGATATTATTTTCATGCTTTTGTTTTTCTTCATGGTTACCACAACCATGCGCGAAAACACACTGCTTGTGAGGATAAAATTGCCCGAGGCTACCGAAGTACAAAAGCTGGAGAAGAAATCGCTGGTGAGTTATATCTACATCGGTGAACCTACCAATCAAACGCTTTATGGAAACAATTCTCGTATCCAGTTAAACGATTCCTATGCTACTGTGGATAATATCCAGGAGTTTATTGCAAAAGAACGTCAGGCACGTAATGAAGCCGACCGAAAATTGTTAACCACCTCCTTAAAAGTAGATGTTAATACCAAGATGGGTGTCGTAACGGATGTGAAACAAGAGTTACGTAAAGCCAGTGCTTTGAAAATTAACTATTCAACCAGAAAAGTATTACGTAAGTAAGTCAACGCTGGTATTCATATGAAAAGGGCTGTTTCCGTCAGGAAGCGGCCTTTTTTGATGCCGTTTGTTGAACAATCCATAGCAGAAGGATGCTGATGATAAAACTTAAGGCAATCACTCCGATTTGTGAAGATGCACCAAAATTCTCCATTTTTTGATCAATGATTCCATTATAGTTCAAATAATAGATCACTACAGAAGAGGCGTTATTAATGAAATGAACCATCATTGGAAGCCATAAACTTTTGGTGTAAACAAAGAGGTATCCCAACATAAGTCCTAAAAACATACGCGGAAAGAAACCGTAAAATTGCATATGCATACCACTAAACAGCATTGCTGCAAGCCAAACACCCCAATGCTTATTCTTCGTCCATTCTACTAAAAGGCGCTGAATAAGCCCTCTGAAGAGTAATTCTTCGCCTATGGCCGGAATGAGGGCCACTACCAGTAAATTGATTCCCAGACCTTTTAAGGATCGCACACTTAAAAAAACTTTGGTGATGGTATCGGCCTGGTTTTCCTTTGTTTTCATCCATTGTTCCAGGTTCGAAAGTGATTCGGGAAGGCGGAGGTTGGTATTTACTTCGGTAAGCCAATTGATAAACGGCAGTAACGTATATACCATCGAAATCCCCATCAAAATCGACAAAAGTGTGGGCCAGCGGTCAAGTTTTAGATAGGTCATGCTCTTTTGGTCCACTAACCGGGCAAAAATCAACGGAGTAAGAATGAATATTCCTATTTGGTTAATTAATTGGTAAACATATAGAAACGAGCGGTATTGATCCTTTTCAGGATGTGAAAACAGGCTGGAAAGGCCGTTCAGGTCGGTATGGAGCCATAATTTCCCCAGCAGGAGTCCTGTGAAAGCAAAAATAATTGATGCAAGGATGAGAAAAAAGATGAGCCATAAAAATTTGGCGGCCGGTGATGAATTCGAAAAGGGACTAAGTTGCTTCATAAATAAATCGTTAACGAAAGCGCAAATTTAATATTTTTGCAGGCTCTTGTGAAAGAACTACTTGTAACCATTAAAAAAAGGAGACGTATTGGTAAAAATAGGAAACATCCAATTGGGCGAATTTCCCCTGTTGCTGGCTCCCATGGAGGATGTCACTGATCCGCCTTTTAGGCACGTGTGTAAAATGTTTGGTGCCGACATGATGTATACCGAATTTATTTCTTCGGAAGGACTGATTCGTGATGCGGGTAAAAGCGTTAAAAAACTCGATTTTGAGGAGTTCGAACGGCCCATAGGGATTCAAATATTCGGTCACGACATTCATTCGATGATTCAGGCAGCCCGTTACGCCGAGCGCGCCCAACCCGATTTAATCGATATTAACTATGGCTGTCCGGTAAAAAAAGTGGTGTCGAAAGGAGCCGGCTCTGGGATAATGAACGACATTCCCAAAATGGTTGCGATGACAAAAGCTGTGGTGGAGGCAGTAGAACTGCCGGTGACGGTAAAAACCCGGCTGGGTTATGATGAAGCACACAAAGAAATTGTTGAAATTGCTGAACGGCTGCAAGATGTGGGTATCAAAGCCCTTACCATCCATGGTCGGCTGCGAACCACACGTTCCAGCGTGCCGGCCGATTGGACATTGATTGGCGAGGTAAAAAATAATGCCCGCATGCATATCCCCATCTTTGGCAATGGCGATGTGAATGATCCGGTTTCTGCCAAATATTTCAAGGAAAACTATGGGGTTGATGGGTTGATGGTGGGGCGTGCAGCTTATGGTAACCCGTGGATATTCAGAGATATTAAGCATTATTTTGAAACCGGCCAACTGAATCCCATGCCTGATGTCCGTGAAAGGATTCGGGTTAGTTTGATCCATCTTACCCGGTCAGTAGCCTGGAAAGGCGAAAGGCGTGGCGTTCTGGAAATAAGAAAACACTGGGCCGCCTATTTTAAAAACATCCCTCATTTTAAGCCCTTCCGAATTCGGTTGATGCAAACCGAATCGTTTGATGAAGTAAAGGCCATTTTAAAAGAGATCGAGCATTTTTACACCTCCAATCACTTCGAGGGCATCTAAGTAAGTTTTAAATTCTTTTTTAATAATCCCGATTCGTCAAAAAGATTGCGAATTCGTTCCTGGTTTGTCAGGTGATAGGTTTTAAGTCCGGCCTCCCGTGCACCTATGAGGTTGTCTTCCCGGTCGTCAATAAAAAGGGTAGTGGCAGGATTCAGATTTTCCTGATTAATAACAAACTCATAGATTTCAGGGTCGGGCTTGCAAAGGTGCAGGTCAAACGAAAAGTAAGATTTGTTAAACAATTGGTCAAATTCGTTATAACCAAATCTCAATTGTAAATCTCTCAAATACAATTCATAATGAATTTCGTTTGAATTGCTTAGCAGATAGATGGGGTAGTTTTTTTTAACCTTTTCAATGACCTCTATCCGTTCCTTTGGAATATCAAACAACAGTGCGTTCCAGGCCTCATCAATTTGCTGATCGGTGAGATTCATTTGTAAATAATCGCGCAATTTGTTGCGAAAAACTTCCGGAGTGAAAATGCCTTTTTCAAATTTATGAATAACTTTTCGGTAAAAGTCTTGTCCGTCTAATTTTTTGTCTTTTGGATATCCCAGTTTAATAAAAGCATTGATGGTGAGCTGAGGGTCGATATCAAGGATGACGCCGCCAAAATCAAAGATGATGTTTTCTATTGCCATGATAAAAGGTTTATTGACAAATATACGTTTTTACTACTTTTGTTCGTACCCTTATTAAAATCGTTTCATTTGAAAAAAGATAATTGGAATAAAATCGGCCACTGAACAATACAACACAGAAGAAACATTTTTAACAGAAACAATTGATATTGTAGTTAACTACCTTAAAAACCGGTAGCTTTTTTGATTTAGTATGAGCTACTGAAAAAATAATAAAGTCAAAAAAAATAAGGATGATTTAATTTATCGGGTGATTGAATAAGTTGCGTATTGTGCATAAGATGAGTCCGTTGTGTTGTTTTTCAGTTTGTTACGATATAAAGCGTATCTTTGCAGCATATATTTAGTTACAATCCATAGAAACTCCCTGTATCATTCCATCGGGAGAAATAATTTAGAAATTAATGCAATTTAAAGATTTAAAAATTATAGCGCCTATTTTGAAGGCGCTTAAAGAACAAGAGTACGTCAACCCCACACCTATCCAGGCAAGGACTATTCCACTCATTCTTAACAGAAACGATGTGTTGGGTAGTGCGCAAACCGGAACGGGAAAAACGGCGGCTTTTGCTGTTCCCATATTACAACACTTGTATAACGATACGCTGAAGGAAAAGAAATCGCGTAAAATCAGGTCGCTTGTTGTAACGCCTACACGTGAGTTGGCCATCCAGATAGATGAAAATTTTACGAATTACGGAAAATATACCGGACTACGAAATACGGTGGTTTTTGGTGGAGTCAATCAAAACCCGCAGACCAACCGGCTTAGGCAAGGAGTGGATATCCTGGTGGCGACACCCGGGCGGTTGCTCGACTTGATGAATCAGGGTTTTATCAGTTT
>CBETNY010000025.1:0-10870 GCA_965537275.1 uncultured bacterium
TATTTACCCCAATAATCTGATTTTGAGAAGGCTTCTACACTTTCGGCGAAAATTTCGTTTGGTTTAAAACGTTCGGAGCCTTTGATTCGTTCAGCTTTTGCAGCACTTCGGTCGGTAATAGCCAGTTCAAATGCAGTGGAATAGATGGAATTAAAAAGACGTCTTTTCCACTTGATTTTAAAGGCCACTTCCCCCTTGGCATAATGATAATACCATTTGTCTCCCTGCTGCCGGTATTTAACAAGGTAACGGGCATACAAGGGGCTCACCTTGGCCCCGAAAGGTTTCTTTTTGATGAATAAACTGGCGGCTTTATCAGGCTGATTTAGTTCGAGCTGAAATTCAGCGGAAGCCAGTGCATAGCTTTGCACATCGATATAATATTTTCCGGAATACGATGGCACACGCGCTTTGTCGATGGGATCGAAGGCAATGACATAATACAAGCGACCATTCTTTTTTACTTCGTTAACCAGGCTGAAACGATATTCATAAATCATTTCACGGTTAAGCAAAACATAGGGATTCTTGATAATATCGAGCAGCAAGCCCATGGTGGGGCCTCCTTGCAATTTAAAAAGAAGCGTATCCATGCGTTTAACATTGCTTCCTTTACGACCTTTGATGATGCGTACCTGATCGTTAAACAAACTTTTATAAGATGCTTTGTAAATGTCAACAACCGCTTCGGACAAAGAGACATAAGATTTCCGTTTTTTAATGGATTCACGGTAAAATCCGGTCATTTCGTTGGCGACTACCGGATAGTTCTGACCAATACTTTCGAGCACCTTCTTCAGTATATCCTCCACCGGACCGGGACGAACATATACCTGATTCAGTGCAACGGCCGCGGGTTCAATCCGTATGACATTATGACGATGATTCAGACTATTCAAAGGAATTTCTGCGGTTTTATATCCCAAATGCGATACGCGGATAGCATGCGCACGGCTCCGGTGACTAATCTTAATCACAAAATCCCCCTGACTGTTCGATACGGTGGAGGTATTTTCGCCGGGAACGGTAATATCAGCATAAACTACCGGCTCGTTATTCAATTTGTCCACCAACTTGCCGCGGTAGGTGTGGTAATTGGCTGTGTCTGATTCTATTCCATCTAGACCGGTGGAGGCTAAAAGCACCATTCCGGAAAACATAAGCAACAGAAAGACAAAAGTTGTTTTGGTGTAAAAGCGATAATTTTTCATAAGGCAATAATTAAAATGGTTGATAAACTTGGTTCGTTCTATTATGAAGATCAACGAAATAAGTTTTACCCTATCTCCATTCCCGATTTTCTTTTCTTTTATCCCTTGCAATGGTATAAAGGTACGCATTTCTAGTGACAAATTTTGTATTTTTAACCTTTCAAATTTGAAGAAGGAAAACATGTATCTGGCCAGGCTTAGCCTTAATAATTTCAAGAACTATTCGTTTGCCGAATGGCAGTTTAGTGAAAAGATAAACTGTATGGTTGGCGACAATGGTGCCGGAAAAACCAACATCCTGGATGCCATTTATTATCTCTCGTTTTGCAAAAGCTATTTTAATTCGGTCGACAGCCAAAACATTAAGCATGATGAGGAATACTTTGCCCTACACGGCTTTTATAAAAATCAGGAAGAAAGAGAAGACCAGGTAAGTTGTATCCAAAAACGACAAAAGAAAAAACAGTTCCGGTTTAATAAAAAGGATTATGAGCGACTTGCTGACCACATTGGTAAAATACCACTGGTGATGATTTCGCCGTACGATCGTGACTTGATTAACGAAGGCAGCGAAATCAGACGAAAATATATTGATGGGGTCATTTCGCAGTTCGATAAATTTTATTTAAACGACTTACTCGATTACAATAAGGCATTGCAACATCGCAACCGGCTTTTGAAATCTTTTGCCGAAAACGGGCATTTCGATAACCTGTCGCTTTCGGTGTGGGATGATAAATTAATTTCATTGGGTGAAAATATCCATGAGAAAAGGAAGATTTTTCTCCGCGATTTCAACCCTTTGTTCGACAACTATTACCGTATTTTGTCGGGTGGAAAGGAAAGTGTTTCCATTGAATACCTTTCGCAACTTGATAAATGGCCATTTGAAACCTTGTTAAAGCAGAGTCTTGCAAAAGACAGAATGTTGCGTTATACCAGCAGTGGTATCCATAAAGACGACCTGGCGCTACAAATCGATCAATTTCCCGTAAAAAAATTTGGATCACAGGGGCAACAGAAGTCATTTGTGATTGCCATTAAGTTGGCACAATTTGAATACACGCGACAGAAAAAGGGCTTTAAACCCATTTTGCTGTTTGATGATATTTTTGATAAACTGGATGATAAACGGGTTTCACAAATTGTTGAATTGGTCAGCCGTGAAAACTTTGGACAAGTATTTATCACCGATACACAGCCACAACGGATCGAATCCATTTTTAATAATATAGATATCGATCATAAAATCTTTGAAATCGTTCAGGGAGAAAGCATTGAGAGAAATATATGAAACGAAAAAACGATTATAGCTTAAAAGAGGTCCTGGAAGCCTTTGTGAAGGCCTATCGAATGGAAGACAAGCTCAACGAAGCTGAGTTAATTAACTCGTGGGATAAAGTGGTGGGCCCCATTTTCTCCAAACATACCCAACACTTAAATATTAAGAATAAAATCCTGTACGTAAAACTCGATTCGGCGGCTTTGCGCAATGAGATGATGATGGCCCGCGGGATGCTGGTAAAAATGCTTAACCGCGAAACAGGAAAAAAAATAATAGAGGATATCGTTCTGCGATAACCTCTATTATCCAATTGGTAACGACCTTTAATTTATTTGGCGTAATTAATGGCCCTTGTTTCTCTGATGACCGTAATTTTAATTTGACCCGGGTAGGTCATCTCTTCCTGAATTTTTTTCGACAAATCGTACGACAAGCTATCGGCTTCAGCATCAGAAACTTTATCGGCGCCAACAATAACCCGTAATTCACGTCCGGCTTGAATGGCATAGGTTTTTACCACACCGGGATACCCGAGGGCCAATTGTTCCAGTTTTTTCAATCGTTGAATGTAGGCTTCAACCACTTCGCGTCGGGCACCCGGCCGGGCACCGGAAATGGCGTCACACACCTGAACAATCGGCGCAATCAAAGTCTCCATTTCAATTTCGTCGTGGTGGGCACCAATCGCATTACATACATCGGGTTTCTCTTTGTATTTCTCGGCAATTTTCATTCCCAGCAAAGCATGGGGAAGTTCTGCCTCATTTTCTGCAATTTTACCAATGTCGTGCAACAAGCCGGCCCGTTTGGCCTTTTTCGGATTTAATCCGAGTTCGGCAGCCATGGTAGCACTTAAATTAGCCACCTCGATGGAGTGTGCAAGCAGGTTTTGACCATAGGACGAGCGATACCGCATACGGCCCACCAAACGAACCAGTTCGTGATGCAGGTTGTGAATTCCCAAATCGATAACCGTTCGTTTTCCGGTTTCCAGAATTTCCTGGTCAACCTCTTTCTTGGTTTTGGCAACCACCTCTTCAATACGTGCGGGATGAATTCGACCATCGGAAACCAGTTTTTTCAAGGATAGCCGGGCTACTTCCCTGCGAATGGGGTCAAATCCCGAAAGGAGAATGGCATCGGGACTGTCGTCGATGATGATTTCAATACCTGTTAAGGCTTCAAGGGCTCTGATGTTGCGGCCTTCACGACCAATAATGCGGCCTTTGATTTCTTCGCTGTCAATGTTAAATACCGTCACGGTATTTTCGATGGCATGCTCTGCGGCTGTTCGCTGAATGGTTTCGATTACAATTTTTTTAGCAGCACGATCGGCGGTCATCCGTGCTTCTTCGGTAATTTCGCGTACCATCACCATGGCATCCATTTTAGCCTCTCCCTTAAGGGTTTCTATCAGCTGTTCTTTGGCCTCTTTTGCCGAAAGTTTGCTGATATTTTCAAGCTGCTTTACCTGATTCGCATGCAATTTCTCTACTTCAGCTTCCTTTTCTTCAACTACTTTTAACCGACGCTCCAATTGGGCTTTCTGTCGATCGAGCTCATTGATTTTCCGCTGATTTTCTTGTAGTTTTTGATTCAGGCTGGCCTCTTTTTGCCGGATTCTGTTTTCTGATTTTTGAATGTTTCTGTTTTTTTCATCAATCAGTTTTTGATGTTCACTTTTAAGTTGTAAGAATTTTTCTTTCGCCTGAAGGATTTTTTCCTTTTTAAGCACTTCTGCTTTTTCTTTGGCTTCCTCAACAATCAGTTCACTTTTTTTGAGCAAAGCTCGTTTTAGGAAGTAATAGGTTACCGCAACCCCCAATCCAAAAGAGATGAGGACAATTAATGCATTTAATATAAAATTTTCCATAAGCAATTGTTTTGTGCGGCAAACACAAGGAAAATAAAAAAACCCGCATAATCATGGAGTTATAGTAAACTCCGGTCAAGTATGTCTAGGGCCGCCGTGATTTTCGAACGTCCAGTGTCTGCCGAAGCAAATCCCACGAAGGTAAACAGGCCTGTCCTACAATCCGCTAAGCTAAACCCTAAAGTTTGTAGTGTTGAGTTTACAAACATTAGATTATGCGGGTATATTTTTCAATGAACGATACTCAAATCAAATATGATGGCTTAAAACTTCATCTATTTCCACTAATTTCTTTTCCATCTCTTTCTCTCTGAAGTCTTTTTCCATTTCCAGTTGAATCGAACCAACGGTACTTTGCAAGGCCACCATCGCCAGTAAATCTTGCTGGTCTTTAAACTCAAACGAATGCGCATAATCTTTTATTGCGCGGTTCACCCGATTGGCAGCATTTCTTACAATTTCTTCCTGTTCGCGAACAACACTCATTTTGTAAGGCCGCCCGGCAATAAGAACTTTAATATTTAATGTTTGGTCTCGCAATTTATTTAGCTATAATTATTCGCTGATTACATCAATACTGTTATCCATCTCCTCTATCAACTGGTCAATGATTTGAATCCCTTTCTCAACACCGTATTTACTTTCCAAAGCGTTTGCCAACGATAATTTTAAAAATTCATTATTTTTTTTATCTAATCGCCCTTGCATTTCCATGAGCCTCTGCTCACGGTTTTGCAAGTCTTTTCGCAGCTTCTCATTTTCTGCTTGCAACATTCGGCATTTATCCACTAACTTCCTGACTTTATATTCGATACCGGAAATTAACAATGCTTCGTTTGCCATTTGCAAAAAATAATATGCGGTACAAAAATAATGAAATAACCAAACCATAACAAGGCTTTTATAAAAATAATCCTCCCATGCCCTTCATAGCCGGCGATAAACGCATGAACAGCAACACAAATGAGGACTCCTTGTTGGTATCAAAGTTTTTTATTAATTTAGTCCGACCAAACAAATAATCCTGTTATGACTGAAGAGTTCCTATATTATCTTTGGTCCTACTACTTTTCCGGGAAAAAACTCTTTACGTGTCAAAATGAAGCGCTGCAAATTGTTCATCCGGGCTATCGTAACGAGGACAGCGGCCCCGATTTTTTTGATGCAAGGGTTCGCATTGCCAATACACTCTGGGCCGGAAACATCGAAATCCATGTAAAAGCCAGCGATTGGCTAAAACATCATCATCAAAACGATTTGGCATACGACAGCATTATCCTTCATGTGGTTTATGAAGCCGATAAACCCATTCACCGGAAAAGCGGTGCCACCATCCCTACGCTTGAACTAAAAGGAAAGTTTGATGAAAATTTATTCCGCCAATACCAGGGCTTTGTTCTTTCCGATCATTGGATTGCTTGTAAAAACGATATTGGCCGGGTAAACCATTTTATTCTTCGCAACTGGATGAGCCGGCTCGCAGTGGAGCGTCTTGAGCAAAAAGCACTGGCCATAAAGCAAAATTTGGCCCACGCACATTCCGACTTTATTGAGGTCTTTTACATCCAACTGATGCGTAGTTTTGGGTTTAAAACCAATTCTGAAGCATTTGAACAATTGGCTCACTCGCTTCCCTTTTCCATCCTGGCCAAACATAAAAACAACCTTAACCAGATTGAAGCCCTTATTTTTGGACAGGCCGGTTTCTTCCTTTCCCATTTTAATGACAACTATCCCAATCAGTTAAAAGACGAATACGAATTTTTAGCCAATAAATACAACTTAACGCCGCTACAACCCTTCATTTGGAAATTTATGCGCATGCGGCCGTCAAATTTCCCAACCATTCGTATGGCACAATTTGCACAATTAATCTACCGCTCTACGGGACTTATCCATAAAATACTGGAAGCCGAACGGATAGATGATGTAATCGACTTGTTCAATACGGCCGCCTCTTCCTATTGGAAAAATCATTACCGTTTCGACCTTCCCAGCCCTCCCTCATCAAAGAAACTGGGAAAATCATCCATTACATTAATCTTGATAAATACCATCATCCCGTTTCTTTTCGTCTATGCCGATACCAAACAGGATACGGAACTAAAAGACAAAGCCTTAAGCTGGCTTTCACAACTACCGGCTGAAAATAATACCATCATCCGGCATTTTAAAGAGTTCTCTGTAAATCCACAAAATGCCCTGCATTCGCAGGCGTTGATTCAGTTGAAAAAACACTATTGTGACCAAAAACGGTGTTTACACTGCGCCATCGGTCATCAGATTTTGAAACCTGAATAGCACGGATAATTCAACAAGTTGTTTGAGCTGGTTGGCTTATTCGGATAAATTCTAAAAACCAATCATTCCGGTGATTTGCACGGCATTATTTTTCATTCCCACCTCAAATTCCTATTTTTGCAACCTAAATTTTAAAGGACAGATGAAAAAAACAGCTTTAAATGCCATGCACCGCCAGATGGGTGGTAAGATGGTGGAGTTTGCCGGATGGGACATGCCGGTACAATTTGAAGGAATATCTAACGAACACATAACGGTTCGTAAAAAACTGGGCGTTTTCGATGTCTCTCATATGGGAGAATTTTGGGTAGAAGGACCCCAGGCATTTTCATTGGTGCAAAAGGTTACAAGCAACGATGTGGCTGCGCTGGTTGACGGCAAAGTACAATACAGTTGCTTTCCAAATGGCAAAGGTGGAATTGTTGACGATTTATTGGTATACCGTTTTAATGAAGAGAAATACTTGTTGGTAGTGAATGCCGCCAACATTGACAAAGACTGGGCTCACATCAATGCCCAAAACGATGTCAATGCAAAGTTGACCAATGTTTCCGACGAAATATCTCAATTGGCGGTACAAGGCCCTCTGGCTTTAAAAGCCATGCAAAAACTTACTTCCACTCCGGTTGAAGACATGCCTTACTACACTTTTAAGGTACTCGAATTTGATGGGGTTAACGACATTATTTTTTCAACCACCGGCTATACGGGTTCGGGAGGATGTGAGATTTATATGCCCAACCGTTATGCCGAAAAAATTTACAAAGCCGTTTTGGAAGCAGGAGAAGAATATGGCATCAAACCCATCGGACTGGGTGCCCGCGACACCCTCCGTTTGGAATCGGGATTCTGCTTATATGGAAATGATATTGATGATACCACCTCCCCCATTGAAGCAGGATTAGGCTGGATAACCAAATTTGTCCCGGGCAATGATTTTATTGACCGTCCCTTGTTTGAAGCCCAAAAAGCCAACGGGGTTAAGCGCCGGCTGAAAGGATTTGTGATGGCCGAGCGGGCCGTACCCCGTCATGGCTATGAAGTGGTTGATGCAGATGGAAATGTCATTGGAAAAGTCACTTCAGGGACCATGTCGCCATATACCCACAAAGGTATCGGGATGGCCTACGTGACCAAACCCTATTGGAAAGAAGGCAGCGAAATTTATATTAAAATCAGGAACAAACAGGCCAAAGCCATCATCACCAGACCCCCGTTTTTTACTGAATAAAATTAGAAGAATGAATGATATGAGAAGCATTGAGGTGGTCTATTCACCACGTTTATTCTCCAATATCACCACAAAAAAGCCTTATGTTGTAGTGGTTACGGATGTATTCCGTGCCACTACTTCTATTTGTGCAGCCCTTGACTATGGGGTAAAGGCTATTATTCCCGTAAAACGAATCCGGCATGCCCGTTTTTTAAAACGACTTGGATACCTTGTGGCAGCCGAACGCGGAGGCAATAAGGTGAAATTTGCTGATTTGGATAATTCGGCACTCTCTTTTTTCGATCCTCGGTTTAAAGGTAAAGAAATTGTTTATTCCACCACCAACGGCACCAAAGCCATCCGTTTGGCAAGCTCTGAAGCCAATCGCGTTGCAGTCGGTTCTTTTGTTAATATCGAAGCCCTTTCGGAATGGATTATTCGTCAGGATAAAAATGTGGTAATCTTATGTGCCGGATGGAAAAATAAGGTCAACATGGAAGACAGTCTTTTTTCGGGTGCCCTTTCCATGATGCTTTTACAATCAGACAAATATAAAACCGATTGTGATGCGGCAAAGATGGCCATGGATCAATGGAAATTGGCCAAAAATGATATTCAAGGTTATATTGCCCGTTCTTCGCATCGCAACCGACTGCGCCATCTGGTGAGTGATGAAGTATTGGAATACACCTTTAAACTCAATTCGAGTCGAATTGTTCCTGTATTAAAGGGCTATAAAATTATTCCGGCCCAGGATTAATAGCCATATTTATCTTTCCACTGCGATTTTAATTTTCTTCGCATCTCTATTTCCTTTGGATTCATCCCCGGATCATAGAGTCGGCGGCCTTTAATGGCATCCGGTAAATATTCCAAATCAATAAAATTCCCTTCATGGCTGTGGGCATATTCATACTCTTTTCCATAACCCAGCTCTTTCATTAACCCCGTAGGTGCATTGCGCAAATGCATGGGCACCGGAAGATTACCGGTTTGTTTAACCAACGACTGGGCCTTTTTTATGGCTGTATAGGCCGAATTACTTTTGGGCGAAGTAGCTAAATAGAGGGCTGTTTGTGACAGGATAATACGGCTTTCGGGCCAACCCACTTTCGCCACCGAATCGAAACAAGCGTTCGCAAGCAACAAGGCATTTGGATTGGCATTACCAATATCCTCGGAAGCCAGGATAAGCATGCGCCGGGCGATAAATTTCGGGTCCTCCCCTGCTTCCACCATGCGTGCCAGCCAATAGACCGCAGCATTGGGGTCGCTGCCCCGCAACGATTTAATAAAGGCCGATACCACATCGTAGTGCATCTCTCCCTGTTTGTCGTACATCAATAAATTATTTTGAATCGTTTGCTGTACTTTTTCATTGGTGAGTACAATGGGGCCCGGAACATCTTTTTGCTGTTGGGCAAACATCTCCAAGGCATTATACAATTTGCGGGCATCTCCTCCCGAAATTCTAAAAAGCGCCTCCGTTTCTTTGGCTTCAATTTCTTTATTTAACCGTACTTTTAACCGGTCAATCCCTTTTTGCAGTAAAATTTCCAACTGTTGTTTGGTCAGGTGTTTTAAGATATATACCTGACAACGTGATAGCAAAGGCGAGATCACTTCAAAAGAGGGGTTTTCGGTAGTAGCCCCAATGAGTGTAAGAATTCCCCGCTCAACCGCATGCAATAACGAATCTTGTTGCGATTTGCTGAATCGGTGGATTTCATCAATAAATAAAATGGCATTACCACCATAATTTGAGGCCGAGTCGATTACTTTACGAACATCTTTTACCCCTGCACTTACAGCACTTAACGTGTAAAACGAAAGACTTAACTGGCTTGCAATAATATGCGCCAGGGTTGTTTTGCCCACTCCCGGAGGTCCCCATAAGATCATCGAAGGAATACTGCCCGATTCCAGTGCTTTCCGTAAGATACCGTCATGCCCCACGAGTCCTTCCTGACCAATATATTCATCCAAATTTTTCGGACGTAATTCTTCTGCTAATGGTATCGACATGGTATTAAATTCTAAAGCACAAAAATAGGAGATTTATCCCAGATTCCGGAGACTCTTTGGTGTTCAAAATAAAAAAGGCCGCCGTACGATGTACGACAGCCTTTTCATTGTCATATTGTGAAATTCAATTTATTTTTTCATAAATTTTTTCACAATGGTATGATCGGCATCACTTAAGGTGATAAAGTAAAGGTTTGCCGTTTGGTTGCTGATATTGACCGGAATTGAAGTTGAAACATGGTCAATTACCTGCTGCAATACAACCCGTCCGGTGATATCCACAATACGCAGATTCACCTGACCGTGCAAGGTCCCATTCAATGCGATATTGAAGATGCCATTGCCCGGATTTGGATAGAGGCTAACCTGGCTGGCCAACTCATTTTCACCAATTCCGGTAACATCGGTAATGTCGCTCGCCTCACGCGGAGCCAGTTTAAACTCACCATAACCAAAGGTCATAATTCCTGTTACGGTGTACACATTATTGAGAACAAAGGGATCATACTGGAAAAGATAATCATCGATGACCGCTACACCAGAACCGTCGTCCACTTCCACTTCACCGTGACCGCGATCGGCATTGGTACAGGTAGCATCTTTAAACTGCATCAATACACTTTCCCATTGTTCGTCACTGGCATCACCGGTGGCCACTACCACGGCATCAGGTAAACTTACTCCTGAAGCCAGTACCTCTGCATTTTGCAATGCACTTACTTCGGTAAGGTTATAATATTCGGATACTTTTCCTACCACACGGACACTGTCACCAACGATTACATAATCACTGGCCGGATGGTAAACATAAATACCGTTCCAGGCACCAACGGAATCCTGGACATAAAACCCTTTAAAGGTTCCTTTATAAATATTCAATCCGGTAACCACTCCGTCAAACTGAACCATCTGATCAACAAGTGGTGAATCGCCGGAAGCATCTTCAGTAAATTGAATATTCT
>CBETNY010000026.1:0-10800 GCA_965537275.1 uncultured bacterium
TTATTTTTTAATCCCTTCGGGATTTATTCCGGCGGATCAAAATAATATTTAGCCACAAAAACCACTGATGGGATTTCTCTGTCAAATTTCAGCAAGTCAAATTTCATGATTTATAATCTCCGAAATGGCCGATTATCAAGCCGGGCCCTGAAAATTTTCATCCGATTAAATACGTGATTTACTGATTTTGACCGAATCGGTGCAAAATTTTTGTCAAAACCGCGCTATCCTGATTTTTTTTTATATCATTGTAAAAAAGAAATTGGATCGAATGAAAGGGAAAGTTGTGGTAATTACGGGCGCAAGTTCCGGCATTGGAAAAGCTTTGGCTTATGAGTTTTCCGGCCATGGGGCAAAAGTAGTGATGGGTGCCCGTAACCTCGAGATGCTTAAAAAAATATCGGAAGATATCAACCGTCAGGGTGGTGAATCGGCCTATTGTGCTACGGATGTTACCAGCGAAAACGATTGCAAAAACCTTATTTTGACAGCCGTACAAAAATTTGGTAAAATTGATGTATTAATCAATAATGCAGGAATTTCGATGCGTGCACTTTTTAAAGATACCGATTTAGGCGTGATTAAACGTTTGATGGATGTAAACTTTTGGGGATCGGTTTTATGCACAAAAAAAGCTTTGCCTTATCTGCTTGAGAGCAAAGGTAGTGTGGTAGCGGTTTCTTCCGTTGCCGGGATTAAAGGACTTCCGGGTCGTACGGGCTATTCGGCTTCCAAATTTGCATTACATGGCTTCATGGAAAGTCTTCGTATCGAGAATCTGAAAACCGGACTTCATGTGATGATGGCCTATCCCGGATTTACCGCTTCCAACATCAGAAATACCGCGTTGGTGGCCGATGGTTCGCAACAGGGAAAATCGCCTCTGGAGGAGGGTAAAATTATGCCGGCTGAAGAGGTGGCTGCCCACATCTACAAAGCGGTACGCAAGCGTAAAACCTCTTTGGTATTGACTACACAAGGCAAGATGACGGTCTTGCTCAGTAAATTTTTCACAAAATGGCTCGACAAATTGGTCTATAACCACATGGCCAAAGAGCCGGATTCACCTTTTAAATAAATTGAAAACAAAACAAATATATAGATATGGTTAGTTCGTATGAAATCATCCCTAAAAAAGGATTAGGGGAGTTGGAGTTTGGCATGGACATGGAAAAAATTGTTTCTGCTTTGGGTGAACCTCAGGAAATTGATAACTTTGAAGGTGATGAAGAGCTCAATGCTGTTTTGCTTCATTACTGGGACAAGGGTTTTTCTGTTTTTTTTGAAGGGCTAACCAGACAAGTAGTTGCAGGAATAGAAACCGATTATCCCGATGCTACTTTGTTTGGCGAAAAGGTTATTGGTATGACCGAAAGCGAGGTGGTTGACCTGATGAAAAAGAATGGTTTCCCCGATTTTGATAAAGAAACCGAAGAGGGAGATACCCGTCTTTCTTATGAAGAACAGATGGTTGATTTTTATTTACGCGATGGGAAAGTGGCTTTTGTAAATTGGGATGTCATTGTTGATGAAGAGGGAAATGTGAGCGAATTCTAATCGCTGTATCATGAAGCTTGAAGAACATTATCGCCGATTGGAAAAAATGTATCTGGCGGCTCCCATCAATGAATTTTATCATCCTGTTATTCATGTTGAGCAGGGAAAATCAACGATAGAAATTCAAGTGTCAGAAAAATACCACCATGCTGCAGGAGCAGTGCATGGTTCTGTATATTTTAAGATGCTTGACGATGCAGCTTTTTTTGCCGCCAACTCCCTCGAACAAAAGGTGTTCGTGCTAACAACTTCTTTTACAACGTATCTTACACGGCCTGTTTCCTCCGGTAAAATGAGGTCGGAGGGCAGGGTGGTCAACCAAAATAAATCGCAGTTTATTGTTGAATCGGTGGTGTATGACCAGCAGAACCGCGAAATTGGTCGTGGTAGTGGTGTTTTTGTGAGAGGTAAAGTCAATTTGGAGGATGCTGCGGGATATCCCGATACATTGTGATACCCCGAAAATTAAAGCCACTAAAAGGTTTTTATATGTGAACCTGTTGGCTCACAGGGAAGACGAAGAAGCATCGTTTTATTCATTTTCAAGCTCATTCTCATTGTTTTTCTCACTTTTTTGAATGTCGGTATACCTGAGATGTTCCTTTACAAAACGCAGGTCGCTGTAAGAGACATCATCACCAAAGTGAGCTTTTGCTTCACTCAATGTTTCGGGTTGATGGTTCCGATAGTACAGGATAATTTTTTCGAATTTATCGGGGGGAACAAGCTGTGTTACCGGAATTTTGCCTGTGCCAACATAATGGGCCAGGTGAGATTCGATGGTTGAAATGCCCAACTCACGCTCCTCTGCAATGGCTTCAATTCCTTTACCGGCTTCCCACATCTCAAAACTAATCAGGTGACTGGCTTTTTTGGGGGTTGATTTTTCTTTTTTTGAAACTTCAGGGCGGTTGGGAATAATCTTTTTGTCTTCGCAATACTCCCGAATGATTTCCAGGATTTCATCGCCAAACAATTCCAGTTTTTTCTTACCAAAACCATTAATTTCTTTTAATGCTTCTTTATTTCCAGGTAAAAAACTGGCAAGCTGGCGCATACTTTTCAACTGGACCACGCGATAAACCGGCCAATTTAATTCATCTGCTTTTTGATCTCTCCAATTTTTCAACACCCGGTACAATTCGGGATGAGTCACTTTGTCTTCCGCCACATCAGGCGCTTTCTTCCTTGTGGCATTTTTTTCAGGCACTTCAATGGAAGCTTTGGCACGTGCCTCGAGATAAGGATGCAATCGAAATCCTTCTTTAACCGCTTGCAAACAAGCCCTTTTATAGTCAATTTCATGCCGAAGCTGATTCAAAGCATTGTGAATGCTTTTACGGACTTTTTTATTGTCAGTTTCTACGCGGAATTGCTCCTGAGGATTTGCAAAATAAAAAGATATTTTTTCGTCAAAATAGGTGGCTGCTTTGATGATGCGATCCTGTACGCCGGCATGCTCTTCCACATCCGGATTGGAAGCCAGTAAACGATTGAGTTGATGATGAAATTTCAATGCAACTTGTTCAATTTCTTCTTTGATAATCGGGTTGTTTTTCGAAAGCCAATCGTGTAATTGAGTTCCAATAGCGGCTTGATGTTCACGCGAAAGTTTTGTCAGATAGTAAAGTAAATTCATCAGGGAATTAAAATCAAACAAATCAAAAAGGAGCTGTTTTTGAAACTGGCGTTTTGAAGCTTCGAGGCTGTCACGGTCGGGTTGGTTGGCTTCATAATCCATGACAAAATGGTCCACGGTTTTATCATGTTTGATGCTGTTGCTGTCGATAGGGGTTCTCAGTATTAAGCCTTCAAGCGATTTGCAGCGGCTAAGTGCCACGTAAACTTGTCCGTGTGCAAAAGCCGCTTGCGCATCAATGATGGCATGCTCAAAGGTAAGTCCCTGGCTCTTGTGGATGGTGATGGACCATGCAAGTTTTAACGGTATTTGGGTAAAAACGCCTTCTACGGTTTCGGTAATTTCTTTGCTTTCCTCATTTAACTTGTATTTCATTTTTTCCCAGGTCAAAGGCTCAACGACCCATTCCTCTTCATCGCCTTCTCCCTTCACATGCACCGATGTCTCCTCAATTTTTGTAACCACCCCGATTTTTCCATTATAAAACAGTTTCTCCGGGCCGGGATCATTTTTTACAAACATTACCTGCGCACCCACTTTTAAGTGTAAATCGGGGTCGGTAGGATAGGTGTATTCAGGAAAATTTCCTTCAATGGATGCCTTAAAATGCCATTTTTTGCCGGGCAATTCACTTAAACGTTTGTCGTTAATCTTTTGGGCTTTGGCGTTGTGTGTCGTCAGAATGATATACCCGTCTTTTTCTGGATCTTCATTCGGTTGGTAGCGACTGTTAAGGGTTTCAATGGCTGCTTGATCAAGACGATCGTCACGAATTTTATTGAGCAATTGGATAAAGGCTTCATCTTTTTGACGGTAAACCCATTGCAGCTCAATGGTTACGTAATCCGACTGCCGTAATGCCAGGCTGCTAAAGAAGTAGGGGGTTTCGTAATGTTTGCTCAGCAATCTCCATTCGTCTTCCTTTGCCACCGGTGCCAGTTGTTGTAAATCACCAATCATCAGAAGCTGTACACCGCCAAAAGGAAGACTTTTGTTACGGAAGCGTCGCAAAGTGGCATCAATACCATCGAGCAAATCGGCACGAACCATACTGATTTCATCAATAACCAACAAATCCATGCTTTTGATGATGTTAATTTTTTCACGAGTAAACCGTTTGGCCTGGTGATTACCACCGGGGCCTCCCGGTTCAGCAATTTGGTATTCGGGCAATTGGGGGCCAAAGGAGAGTTGAAAAAATGAGTGGATGGTTACCCCGCCGGCATTAATGGCAGCAACACCTGTGGGAGCCACCACCACCATCCGTTTTGGTGAATGTTTTTTTAAATTGTGCAAAAAGGTGGTTTTCCCTGTCCCTGCTCTTCCCGTAAGGAAAATATTCCGGCCGGTAAAATGGACAAAATCGTAGGCCAGTTGTAACTGGGAATTATTCGTGTAATCCATGATAAATGATTATGAGCAATTTTTCCGGGCTTTGGTATGTATCCATATTTTACGTTTTGTATGATTCAAATTGCTTCCCGACAAACTCAAACTGTCGATGAAACCGGTTCCGATAAAAGGAATAACATATTGGGTGTAATCAATATCATTTTTTTTGTTTTGAGAAAATATATTGTATCGAAATAGAAACAAACCAATAAACGGTAGGAAGATTTTGTTTTTCATGATTTACTAATTACTTAATAAGCTGAATTTTAACCGGGTCATGTTTTTACAAATGTTGGTCTATCAAATGTACGGATTTTTCAGCTTCTCTTGAACAAAAGCCAATCGATTGAAGCAGATTTACTGTATTTTTGCAGTGCCAATGGATTTTAAACTCACATCAGCCTTTCAGCCTACCGGAGATCAGCCCGAGGCCATTCAACAATTGGTTGAAGGCCTGCAACGCGGTGATGAAGCCCAGGTTTTGCTTGGGGTAACCGGTTCAGGAAAAACTTTTACCATTGCCAATGTTTTGGCTCAGGTTAATCGGCCGGCCCTCATTCTCAGCCATAACAAAACATTGGCAGCGCAGCTCTATGGTGAATTCAAGCAATTTTTCCCGGAAAATGCCGTCGAATACTTTGTTTCTTACTACGATTATTACCAGCCCGAAGCTTACATTCCGGTGACCAATACTTACATCGAAAAGGATCTCTCGATTAATGAAGAAATTGAGAAGTTACGACTGAGTGCCACATCGGCTTTGCTTTCCGGACGAAGGGATGTGATTGTCGTTTCGTCGGTCTCATGCATTTATGGAATTGGAAATCCCGATGATTTTACCAGTAATGTCATTAAATTGCAAACCCGGCAAAAGTTGGGTCGTAACCGTTTTCTTCAACTTTTGGTGAATTCGTTGTATTCGCGTAACGAAGTGGAACTCAACCGTGGAAACTTTCGTGTGAAAGGCGATACGGTGGATGTGTTTCCTGCCTACGCAGACATTGCTTTTCGGATTATTTTTTGGGGAAACGAAATCGATTCGCTCGAAAGTATTGATCCCCTTTCGGGAAAACGCATCGAAACCCTTGATTTGGTGACTATTTATCCGGCCAATATTTTTGTTACCTCACAAGACAAGATGAAATCGTCGCTGATGGAAATTCAGATGGATATGCAAAGGCAGGTAGATTATTTTCATGAAATCGGCAAACATCAGGAGGCCAAACGGCTGGCCGACAGAGTGAGTTATGATGTGGAAATGATGCGTGAGCTGGGGTATTGTTCGGGAATCGAAAATTATTCCCGGTATTTTGATGGCAGGGCACCGGGGACACGTCCCTTTTGCCTGCTCGACTATTTTCCGGACGATTACATCACCGTCATTGACGAAAGTCATGTAACCATTTCACAAATCAGGGCCATGTATGGCGGCGACCGTTCACGAAAACAAAATTTGGTGGAATATGGTTTCAGGTTGCCTTCGGCCATGGATAACCGCCCCCTTAAATTCGATGAATTTGAGAAGTTAAGCGGGCAGCCCATTTACGTAGGTGCTCCCCCCGCCGATTACGAATTACAAAAATCGGATGGAGTGGTCGTCGAACAGATTATCCGGCCTACAGGACTGTTGGAACCAAAAATTGAAGTACGTCCCAGCTTAAACCAGGTAGACGATTTGCTGGATGAAATCAGCAAAACCATTGCTAAAAAAAACCGGGTTTTGGTAACAACCCTTACCAAACGTATGGCCGAAGAGCTCACCAAATATCTCCTAAACCTAAACATAAAAACCCGTTATATCCATTCGAATGTGGATACCCTCGAACGAATTGAAATCATGCGTGATTTGCGTTTAGGTAATTTTGATGTGCTGGTGGGAGTGAACCTTCTTCGTGAAGGGCTCGACCTCCCCGAAGTAGCGCTGGTGGCAATCCTGGATGCGGATAAGGAAGGTTTCCTGCGTTCCGAACGCTCCTTAACACAAACTGCAGGCCGTGCTGCCCGACATCTGGATAGCAAAGTGATTTTTTATGCAGATAAAATGACCAAATCGATGCAGCGGACCATCGATGAAACCAACCGGAAACGAGAGAAGCAGATGGCTTACAATTTAAAATATGGCATCACGCCTACACAAATCATCAAATCAACCGATTCGATTATGGGGCAAACAGCGGTGGCCGATTCGCGTAAAGCCCCGGCCAATGCCTATGTTGAGAATGAAAAGCCAAGCATTGCTGCCGATCCGGTAGTGCAATACATGGATGCCACCCAAATTAAAGAAGCCATCGATAAAAATAAAAAAGAGATGCAAGCGGCAGTAAAAGAGCTTGACTTTATCGAAGCGGCCCGCCTGCGTGACGAAATAAAAGAATTGGAAAAATTATTGGAAAAGAAATAAAAACCTCATGCAATACGAAATTATTCCTACAGCACGGAAAGCCCTTCAGCTGAATATCGATACAAATTTTTACGGGACTTTTGCCGAAATAGGTGGCGGACAAGAGGTAGCTCGCCAGTTTTTTCTTGCCGGAGGAGCTTCGGGAACCATTGCAAAAACCATTTCGGCTTACGATAAAAGTTTTAGTGATGCCCATTATAACGACTATAAAAAAGGACGCTATGTTTCGGAAGACCGACTCGATAAGATGCTGCGTCATGAGTATCATGAAGTGGTCAAGCTCCTTAAGGACAGGCGGGAAGAAACAAACTTTTTTGCCTTTGCTGATACGGTGGAAGTGCTCAATTATACCAAAACCAATTACAGTCATGGCTGGATGGGAGTGAAGTTTCAACTTCATCCGGGTGCCAAAGCCAATAAAGTTATTTTGCACGTAAAATTGCTTGAAAATGATGCACAGCTCCAGCAGACTACCCTGGGCATTTTGGGCGTAAATTTACTTTATGCCTGTAAAAATTTTTACGATAATCCAACTCAATTCTTAAAATCACTTTTAGATAACTTGTCGCGTGACCGGTTTCGTGTGACGACCATTAAAATGTCAGGACCTGATTTAAATTATGTGGATAACCGGCTACTGGCAGTACAGCTGGTAAAGAACGGCATGTCGCATGCCATGATGTTCGACAAAGATGGCAACGTACAGCAACCATCCGAGATGCTGTACAAAAAAAACGTAATTGCCTTTCGGGGTAGTTTTCGTCCCATCACCTATATTTCAAAAGATATTCTTCGCAAAAGCTTCGAGCTTTTTCAAAAAGATGAAGATTATGAAGCCAACAACACACTCTCATTTTGCGAGATTTCACTCAACAACCTTCTGTCTGAAGGAGAGTTGGATGAACGTGATTTTCTTGAAAGGGTGAATATGCTCAACGCCATCGGTCAGAATGTGATGGTGTCCGACATTAGAGAGTATTACCGGCTCAGGGAATTCTTTAGTCAGTTTAAGCTGAAACAGCTGCGGCTGGTGATTGGTGTTCCCACCCTCGAAAAAGTAATGGACGATTCATACTACGACAACCTCAATGGCGGTTTACTTGAAGCCATGGGAAAACTCTTTGCTAAAAACACCAAATTGTATGTTTATCCTACCCTGCGCAAAAAAGAAAATAATGAGGTACTGATTGCTTCGCGCGATATCCGTGTGAAAGAAAAATACCGTTTGCTGTACGAATACCTTTTGCAAAACAGGTATGTACTCGATTTAAAAAGTGATTTGTCCAAACAACTTCATATTAAATCGCACCAGGTACTTGAAATGATTCAGAACAATAACCCTGAGTGGGAAAAATATGTACCGATGACGGTGGCAAAAACCATCAAAGAAAAAGGTCTTTTCAGACGTTAAAAGCTTTTAAAGATACGAGCCTGAGAGATACCGGGCGCTTTGACATCGATATCCAGAAAATAACCAAAAGGAGTTTGCCGGCAGAAGTAGTCAACCTTTTGCATCCGTTCTTCCACCAAATCGAACAGCTCTTTTGTGAAATGTGGATCCGCTTTGCTTTCAGACAGATGAGCAAAGGAGTGCAGGACCACTTTTTTGGTATTGTTTTTTTTCGCGCCCCATTTGAGATTTTTCACCAATTTGGTTTCTACCGCTTTTGCATTTTCCTGATCTGCGGCTTCGGTTTGGATAAAAGCGACCAGTGCCTCTTCAAAGGAATCACCCTGGGTAATCTCCGGGAAATCTTCCAGGGTTTTGTTTACCGGCTGATATGAAAATTTCTCACAATAAATCATTAACAGTTTCATGCTTATTCTTTTTGCAAAAATACAAAAGCTTTGTAAAGCAAAACCCGCAGAACAATGCTTTGGCCCTCGATTTTAAAAAGGGTTAAAAAAGGTATCCTACTTATCAAAATTCATAGTCTGGCTTTTAATTTAACGACCATAAAAAGTGAGTAAACCGGTTCCCAAAAAACAATTAACTTATCAATTTTAGGTAATCCGTTTCATGATTTGGTCATTTACAAGACCAAAAAGCTGGTCAGGGTGCAAGGTTCGCCAGGCGAATTCGTCAAACTGTCCTCCAAACGCCAGAAAATGGTCAATGTTGGCCATTTTAAATTCTTCTCTGACATGGTCGCGAAAATTGAGGGCTACGATCCATCCATCCATCAGATTATCAAACCATTCTGCATAATAATCATCGGTATCGGCATGAAAATTAAGGATATTATCCCCAATCAGAATAAAATACTGAATTCCCTGTTCCATCAACTCCTCCACCACATTTCGATAAAGAAACATAATATCGTTATACAACACATCGTTCCATTCACCAAATAGCTCGATGATGGCGTACTGCTTTTCATAATCGACAAACAGCAACTTTAAATAAAGTGTTTGTGAGCCGAAATAGTCCCATTGGGGATGGATGTAATGGTCGTAAATGCTGTGTTCAAAGAAAACTTCACTGTTTTGTGCGCCATAAAACGGAGAGCGTTCGTCCTCGGCGGCAATGTAAAGGTTTCTCCAACTATAAAAAGGTTCGATGCTATGCATGGCAGGTAAAATAGAAATCGATTAAAGGCTTTTTGAAAGCATGTAGCCACCAATAGCCAATGAAATTCCGACAATGTTTGTGACTAGTAAATAGGCGGCCATCAACGAAAATTCTCCTCCTTTGAGCAGGCTGAAGTTGTCGAATGCGAAGGTGGAAAAGGTGGTGAAACTCCCCAGGACTCCAACAAAAATAAAAAGACGCAAACCCGGCGACGCATAGTTACGGGTAAAATAACCCCACAAGCAGCCAATAACCAACGAACCAATCAGGTTTACCGTAAGGGTGGCCCAGGGGAAATCGCTGTGATGTTTTGCATCAACAAATTCATAAACCAAAAAGCGCAATACTGCCCCGACACTTCCGCCAAAGGCCACTGCAAGTAGCTTAATTAACATTATAAAGCATATTTAAGTCCCTCAACCTGACGAAGCATGACATATAACCGGTCAAATTGAGTTTTGTTCATTACCTTGATTTTGTAGGTGAAACTGACATAGTTTCCTTTGCTGCTCATTTTTTTATCACTAAACAGGTAATCGAGTTCGAGCGTACGGAAAACCGCTACCAAACGGGCTTTGTTAATGCTGTCGTCGATGCTGGCATCCATCATGGCTTTCAATGGAAAACGAACCGGAAAACGAACTTTCTCGCCTTGCATAGAAAGGGGGACACGGGTGTTTCCATTTCCTGAACCGTTAGGAGATTGTCTGTTCATCTATAAATCCTTGAAAAAATTTTGGCAAAAGTATAAGAAAAATGGTGACAGTGTGCTTTTTTATTAAAAGATTGATGGAAATTTCGCGGGATGGTAGCGGTGCATCAATTGATAAATTTTCTCAAAAACATCTTCGGCATTAGGATTGGAGAAATAATCGCCGTCCGTCCCATAAGCGGCGCGGTGTGCTTTGGCCGTGATGGTTATGGGTTCCATATCAAGATACTTAAACCCGTCCTGTTCTTCAATTACCTTTTGCATCATGTAAGACGTGGCACCACCGGGAACATCTTCATCAAAAAAAGCAATCTTGTTGGTCTTTTTCAATGAATCAAGGATGATTCCATTTACATCGAATGGAATCAGCGTTTGCACATCGATAAGCTCCACATCGATACCAATGGTTTCGAGCTGTTCTACTGCGTCTTTAGCTATCCGAACACATGAACCATAGGTAACCAGTGTCAGGTCATTTCCCTGCCGTAATATTTCAGGAACACCCACCGGAGTGTTATATTCTCCGA
>CBETNY010000027.1:0-10607 GCA_965537275.1 uncultured bacterium
GCAGGACGGTGAACCATTGGAGGATTGCCCATGGACAAGGAGGACATGTCCGTTAAGATTGTTTTGGGCAAACCTTTCGTGGTATTAAAATTTGTATGTTTGTTCATTCAACCAAAACCTTAAATGATTACCGATGAAAATTTTCTCAATCAGTTTTTTGGCCTTTCTTTTTTTGGGGGTGGCGCTGCAAGCCCAGGTACACAATGTTTATATTGGCAGCGGTTCGGCAGGATTATCGCTTTCATCCACCGGAGAGGCCACTCCCGCCGGTTTTAATGATGTGTATATCAATTCCGATTGGAAATTAGGCACTATCATTACCAAAGAAAATGCGTTAATCCAAAATTTGGGTTTGCGTTTCAATGTCACTGCAGGTCAGTTCGAGATGGTGAGTCTTGTCAATCCTGAGCGGGTGAAGCGTGTTAATCTGGATGGAAAAGTATTTGTCTATACCCGGTATGTAAAGCCCGATGGTGAAGTGGGTGAAAGTTATTTTCAATTGCTTTCGGAGGGTACGACCCACTTTATGTTGCAGCGCAGCGTCGAACGTAAAGCAGGAAAAAAAGGTTTGTACGGATATGATGCTTTTCAAACCGTTGTCTCCCGCTATTTCATTCAAAAGGGAGAGCAGCCTGCGGTAGAGGTGAAAAAAAGTAAAATGGGTATTCTGGATTACCTTTCCGATAAAAAAGAGTCATTGGAAAGTTACATCCGTGAAAAGAACCTCAATCTTTACCGGATAAAAGACATTGGCATCCTGCTTAAATACTACGATTCATTGTCCCAATAAATAGGATTGAAATTGTCGGACCGGGCTGTCGGATAGCCGGTTTATCCCATCAGCACCACATGGGGCAACAGAAACATTTCGAGCAAATAGGTGACCACACTTAGTAAAATGCTAAACAGGACGGCCCACCAGATATTATCCACCTCAAAATCAGGAATCATCCAGCTTGCCAAAAGCACCACAAAACCGTTTAGGATAAAAAGAAATAATCCGAAAGTAAAGAAGGTAATGGGAAGGGTGAAAATCAGCATGACGGGATAGACCAGAAAATTCAGGATTGCCAGGACGATGGCCACGAGACTCGCAGTAATAAACCCGGACCCTTTGATGCGAATTCCTTTTAAAAGTCCGCCCAAAATCATAATGGAGACGACGGTAATTAAGAATTTCAGAATTTGTGTTGACATAACAAAATATTTTTAGAATTGAATACTGTAAATAAATTCGAAGTTATTTTTCTTTTCGAAAGTGCAGGACCATCTGATGCCCAATGAAATTTCAGGGAAAAGACTGAGGAAATGCCAGTCTGAATAAAGCTCCACTCCGGTGCTTTGTACGTTTTTGTAAGGTTCTGGTTGTCGGTGCATGGCATCGAAAAAGAGATGGGCGTAAAGGCGTTTCAGGTAAGCCACCCCTTGCCAGTTTAGGTCGGGATAGGCCAAAGGCAGGGCATAATCAAATTGAATAATCCAAAAATTCTTCAGACTTTCCGGGTTGAAACCCCGCGGAGTGGGTAGAACAGAATTAAACAAATAGTTTCCTTCGTGTTGCTGTTGGTATCCCAGGTTGATTTTAATGCCCTGATGTTTGAAAAGGCCGGGAAAATAGAGCCGGCTTTGTATCGCAACCTGGGTAGTGGGCACCTCCGAAAAGGGGGTATGCCGGAAGACAGCATAAATATTCTGACCCCACCGTGGAAATAAATCTTTGGGTGATCGTTTCAACTGGCGGTAGGCATACAACTGATAGGTGAATGCATGAATACGGTTTTCCTTAAATTGGTAAGGCGAATTGGGAAAGGGATTTAAGAATTTGGCCTCATACGATATGTATGGATGAATGCCACGAATCCATTTTCCCCTTGTGAAATTTAATGGCAGGTTTATGTGTGCATTCAGTACGGTTTCTTTCCAGCGAAGACGTTGTTGGTTTCCTTGTTGATCATGTAGGTAAATTTTTCTATTTGCCGTTGAGACTTTTAAGCCAACTACGGGATACCAGCCATAATAGTCAAACTGATAGGCTAATTTTCCTGTGTTTTCGTTCAGGTCACGCGTATAGGAAAGGGTGCTAACGGCCGTACTTAGATTGTTCTGCGATAAAAGACTAATCCCCGGTTGGAAGGTGAAATTGTTTGCATCAATGGAAAGCGGCCCCCATCCGTACAGATTGAAAAGGTGTCCCAGACGGCTGTATTTTTTTGTCGGATATCTCTTTTCAGGAAGCTTGATATCGTCGAGGACAAATGTCTTTGAAGTAACCTGTTGATCAATGGGATATTTAAAATGCAGCTTGTCGAGGGAAAGAACCGGGCTTTTTTCCGGATCAAAAGCAAGCCAGGTGGGTTTGTATCCATTGGCAGTATAGTTCGAAAAGACAATGAATTTTCCATTACGCGCCGGAGTGGCATATTTTGCTCCGTAACGGGCATGGTAGATTCGATGTAGCCGGTGTGTTTTAATATTGTAGGCATACAAATGGTCGCCTCCTTCATATGTGGCAGTATAGATTAACCAGTTTTTGTACAGGGAGGGATGTTCTAAGTTATAAAATGTATAAGGCAGCAGTTGGCGATAACTTAAATCGTCCACACGAATGAGGATAATTGATTTGCCTTTTTCACCCAAAACAGTCACCACAAGTTGTTTCCCATCGGTCGACCAGGCAGGCTGCATAAAAAACAAATGGTTGGAGGTTTTGAATGTTTTGATGACTTTGCCATCTGTTGCGCTTAAAAAATCCAAAGCGTACTGGCCCTTGCTGTCAATCTTGACTGCGGCAATCATTTTGCCATCGGGAGAAAGGGAAGGTGCAAAATAGCGTTGCCGGCCGGTCAACCGGTGGAGTTTTCCGGTTTTGAAATTCAATACTTTGATAACGGAAAAATCACGGTTGCTCCAGCGGGGATCGAAAGACTTTTCATTCCAACACAAAAGGCTGTCGTTTGCCGAAAGTGATGATTCAAAATCAAACCCGGGGGTAAACAAGGTTTTCTCCCTGCCATGATCATCGATCATCACAAATCGGTTAATGTCATCAATCCCCGTTTTTTCAGCAATAAATTTTCCCGAAGTAAGGGGTTGAACAAAAAGGTAGTTGGTGTAGAATTTTTGTTTTCCGATAAGCTGTTTTGACGAATCTTTTTGCGGGGTGCCTAGGGATTGGACCCATGTTTTTCGGAGTTTCTTCATGCTGTTTTGATAGAAGTGAACTTTTCCGTACCCCAGATTTTTCTTTAAACCATGACTAAAAGGGACGAGGGTATAGGCTTTGCGGGCCACGCGATTCAGCACATCGTTCCAGATGGACGGGGTGCCCATCAGATAAAGCTGATACCCCAGTGTGTAATGGTCGGGAACAAAATCACGATAGGATCCGAACTGGGCCTTGTCGTAGGGATAAATTTTGCGGTCAACAATTTGGGCTTTCAACGGGTACACAAAATCGGGCATACGGCCGCGCCCACTCCGGCTGTGAATGGTTTCGCTGTAAACGGCATCCCCCTCAATAAACCAAAAAGGTAAAAAGGTACCAAACAGTCCGGCAGTCCCTTGTTGCCCCAAAACATAATAGAGGAACTTCCCAAAACCTTGTTTCATTTTGCTCATTTGCACGGCATGCCGGTATTCGTGTAAAGCCAACTGTTTTTGCCAAATCTGCGGATAGGTCAGCTGCGAAGGTGTTTCAAAAAAATCGGCATGAAAGGGGGCCGGTGACACCATGGCATTGGAAGTGGTACTTTCGTTGTGTAAAATAATGGTCAGCCGAGGCTGCTTATTCAGGTATGGCTTTCTGACTTGTGGATTGGTTGTCTCCAGAATGTTCATATAATATTGGGCTACCTGTTCGTATTGTTTGGGAAAGACCAACTGAATATCCGGTGTTTTTATTTGTTGCCAATGAATACCGGCCCGGTCTTGTCCGGTAAGGTAGTACTGCGCTTGCAGATGGGGCACAAAGCAGCAGGAAATAAAAATGAAAAAAAGGCTTACTTTGAGAAAGTGCTTCATAAGCCAAAAATAAAGAAATAATGCTATGATTCGGCCTGTTGTATTTTTTTAAGTATTGCGCGATTAATTTGGCGGGCCAGTTTAGGACCTTCATAGATAAATCCTGTGTAAACCTGAATTAAATCGGCGCCGGCTTCCAACATTTGGAGGGCATCATCAGCCGAAGCAACTCCACCAACCCCAATGATGGGGAATTTTTTCTCAGCATGCTCCGAAAGGTACCGAATAACTTCCAAAGCCCTTTTTTGTAGCGGCTTTCCGCTAAGTCCTCCTTTGCCAATCCGGTTAATTTGTGATGACGGGGTGTTTAAGTGGTTTCGCCGGATGGTGGTATTTACCGCTACCACGCCGGCGATGCCGGTAGTCTCGACCAGCTCGATGACTTCATCAAGCTGCGATTCGTTTAAATCGGGTGAAACTTTCAGTAAAACCGGTTTGGGATGGGTCTGTTGGTGGTTGATTTTTTGTAAACGGGTTAGAATTTCCAGAAGCGATTCACGGTTCTGCAGCTCCCGCAAATCGGTAATATTGGGGCAGCTGACATTCACCACAAAATAATCGACCCAGGGAAAAAGTTCCTTAAAAAGTAGGACATAATCGTCCACCGCTTTGCTGTTGGGAGTCAGGGTGTTTTTTCCGAGGTTTCCACCGATGGGAATGGCTGTTTTCCGTTTTTTAAGTTGACGGATGGCGGCATCCAGTCCCTCATTATTAAAACCCATGCGATTAATTAAAGCTCGATCGAGGGGTAAACGAAAAAGGCGAGGTTTGGGATTTCCCTTTTGTGCTTTGGGGGTAATGGTTCCCACTTCCACAAATCCAAATCCCAATTGTGCGAGCTCGTGATAGAGGCTTGCATTTTTATCGAAGCCGGCTGCCACGCCCACCGGATTGGGAAATTTTAATCCGAACACTTCACGTTTAAGCAGGGGATGGGTGAGGGTGAAGCTTTTGCGTAATGCCCACGAAAGCCCCGGCACTGAAAAGGCCAACTTCAGTGAAAAGCCAACAAAATGATGTATGGTTTCAGGATTGAACCTGAATAAAATGGGTCGTATGATGGACCGGTAAATCATTATTTTTCCGGTTCAACGCCTTCTTCTTCAGTCTGCTCCGTCGAATTGTTTTCGGCTTCTTCGGAAAAATCGAGTAAATCTTTTTCAAGTAAAAGGTTGTACCAGGTAAATACTTTTTTCATGTCGGAGGCATACACCGCCTCTTCATCAAAATCGGGAGCAACCTGTTCGAAAAGGCTTTTCAGCGATTTTCCGTCCATTTTCTTGGGGTTATCCACGGCTTTCCCTTGCTGAAGGGTATGTAAATTTTTCAAAACTTCATATAAAGGAAGGTCTTCGCCATGGGTGTATATACTTATCTCGTGTAATGAACTGATGCGTTCGTGCGAGAAAGCAGGAATCTTCTTCCCATCGATTAACGATTCTACAATGATGTTGCTTTTAGCTTCTCCAACCAGTTTAAACAAACCCGGTTTCCCGGAAATGGATAAAATCTTACTTAGGTCCATATTGAAATAATTTTTGCAAAAATAATCTTTTCCAATCATGCTTTCCCAATCTTTTCTGACAATTTGTTGTTATTTTTTGTTAAGGAACCCCTGCTCAATACCCGAAAACTTTACTTTTGTGCCTTTTTAAACGGAATTATTTATGAAACTATTCAAACTGTTGTTGGGAATCTTGCTGATTTCAGGCTTGTCGGTGGTGGCAAATCCAATGGCAAGGGCAAAAAAGAAAGATCAGGCGCAGCTTGCTTATGAATCAGGTAATTATTCAAAAGCTTTGGCCTTATGGCAAAAAAAGATTGCCAAATACGAATCGCGAAACAGACAAAAGAAATGCCGGGTGTATACCCTTGCCGGGATGGCGGCTTATCATCTGAAAGAGTGGGATGTCGCACGAAACCTGCTCGAAAAGGCCCGTTATACGGCCTCTGAAAATGCACAGACCTTTTGGTATCTTGCCAAAGTGTATCGTCAAATTGATAACCTTTCGCTCGAAATTGATGCACTGGAAAATTACCTTAAAAAATATCCGGATGATTCACAGGTAAATAGTGCACGAAAAAGATTGTTGGCTACCTATGTGGAGAGTGAGAACTGGAATTTGATTTTAAAACTATGGAATCAGATTCCTGCTGCCAGTCGCGACAGCCTTTTTTATCGTGAGGCCTACCTGGCTGCACAAGGTGGATTGAACCACTCCGCAAAAGCGGATAGTGTAGCCGCTTTGATATTGAAAAATCAGCCGGCCAATGTGACCGCCCTGGGATGGAAAGCTGAAAAGTATTATCAATTGGGTGAAAATCTTTATCAAAAAGAGATGGCCGATTACAAAAAACATCATACCAATGCCCAGTATGTGCACTTGCTCAAAGCCTTCAAAAAAGTGACGCTTTATTTTAAACGCTCTTTAATCAGCTATCGAAAGTTGTATCAAATGAAACCTACCGCTCTCTACGCTCAACGGCTGGGGACTATTTATATGCGGCTTGATAACAAGCCGAAAGGGAAGTATTACATCATGATGGCGAAGAAGTTGAAGTAATTTTTACTGAAAGGTTTGCATGCGTTGCAACTTGTTATAAACACCTCCTAAGGCCAGTAACTCGTCGTGGGTACCCCTTTCGATAATCGATCCTTTTTGAATCACCACAATTTCGTCGGCATGCTGGATGGTTGACAGACGGTGAGCAATCACCAGCGTAGTCCGGTTCTTCATCACCCTGGCCAGTGCATCCTGTACCAAACGTTCGGCTTCGGTGTCGAGCGACGAGGTGGCTTCATCAAGAATTAAAATAGCAGGGTTGGCCAAAACAGCCCTTGCAATGCTGATGCGTTGACGCTGGCCGCCCGATAGCTTTACCCCGCGGTCGCCAATGTGTGTATCGTACCCCTTTTCCAACTGCGATATGAAGTCGTGGGCATTGGCAATTTTTGCTGCTTTTTCAACCTCTTCACGGCTTACATCGGGTAATCCAAAGGCAATGTTGTTAAAAATACTGTCGTTGAACAAAACACTTTCTTGCGAAACAATTCCCATCAGTCCGCGCAAATCATCAATACGATAATCGCGAATGTCGTGATTATCCAGTAAAATTTGACCTTTGGTGACATCGTAAAACCGGGGTATCAGATCAACGATGGTTGATTTACCACCTCCCGATTCGCCAACAAGAGCAATCATTTTACCTTTGGGAATGACCAAATTGATGTTTTTCAGGACGTCTTCCTTTTCATATCTGAAATAGACCTTTTCAAAGCGGATTTCTTTTTGGAAGTGTTTAACAGGCAAAGCCTCCGGTTTCTCTTTAATAACTTCATCGGCATCCAGGACTTCAAATATCCTTTCGGACGAAGCCAACCCTTTTTGAATGTTATAATATCCTTGTGTAAATGATTTTGCCGGTGGAATAATTTGTGAGAATACCACAATATAGGTGATAAAATCGGCAGCTTGAATTTCGTGGGTACTCGAAAGTACCATTCGACCGCCAAACCATAAAACCACGACAATCACCAGTGACGACAAAAATTCACTCAACGGGGAGGAAAGATCACGTCGCCGGTAAACCTTGACCTGTTTTTTTTGGTAGGCCGAATTGGTGCGCCTGAATTTCTCATCAAAGTAGGGAATGGCGTTGAAACCCTTAATGATACGCAAACCGGAAATACTCTCTTCAATCATGGCCAAAAGTACGGCGAACCGGTTTTGTACATCCGTTGATCTCCGTTTCAGGCTTTTGCCTATGCGCCCGATAATAATTCCCGTAAGGGGCAAAATTATCAGGACAAAAAGTGTGAGTTTGGCACTCATGCTTACCATAAAGGCCAGGTAGGCAATGATGGTAATCGGGTCGCGGACAATAATCTCAATATAGTTCATAATGGAGACTTCAACCTCCTGCACGTCGGTGGTAATGCGCGATAACAGGTCGCCTTTCTTGTTTTTTGAATAAAACGAAAGCGGAAGGGTCAACATTTTGGTGTACAAATCATTTCTGATTCCGCGGATGGCGCCTGTTCGCACTCCGGCAATAAAGTACATGGCAAAAAAACGTCCCAGATTCCTCAATAAAAAGGAAATTAGAATAATAATACAAATAAAAATCAGGGCCTGCATTTTGCCGCTGTGAATGATAATTTGACTGATATAATAATTTAAATAGTTCAGAATGGCATGTGTGTCGAGTTCAAGTACCGGTTTCTCGGTAACAAGCTTGTTGATGCCGAACAGCAGGTTTAAGAATGGAATGAGCAGGGCAAACGAAAACAAAGAAAAAAAAATGGTCACCAGGTTAGAAATTACATTCATCACTGCTGCTCCCCAGTAGGGAAGGGCATAAGCAAGGGTTCGCGTTAGATTTTTCATGCAATAAAAACAATGTGTTAAACCAGGCGTCAAAGATAGGAAGTTTCGTGATAATACCCGTCTGCCGATATTCGGGCTTCTTCGGGAAATTATTTCTGTTATCTTTGTTTGAAATTCCATCATTTTGTCAAAAAGAGCGATTGTATCGGTTATCAACGACCTGGCCACTGACCAAAGGGTGCGAAAGGTATGCGACAGCCTTACCGAAATGGGTTTCGATATTTTACTGGTGGGAAGAAAACTCAGGAACAGCCCTCGCATGGACAAAAGACCCTACGGTGTGAAACGTATGCGCTTGCTTTTTCGCCGTGGACCCTTGTTTTATGCCGAATACCAATTCCGGTTGTTGGTTTTGTTGTTGTTTCAATGGAATGTTTCGTTGCTGATAGCCAACGATTTGGATACGTTATTTCCAAATTATCTTGTCAGTAAAATAAAGCGTTGTCCTTTGGTGTACGACAGCCATGAGTATTTTACGGGCGTACCTGAGCTTCAAGCGCATCCAATGAAACAAAAAATATGGAAAGCCATTGAGTCGGCCATTTTTCCCAAATTGAAATCGGTTATTACGGTTAATCATTCCATTGCCGAATTGTATCATCAAGAATACGGACTACGTCCTGTGGTGGTCCGAAATGTTCCTCCCCGTTTGCGGGTTACGGTTCGCAAAACACGTGAGGAGTTGGGGCTTCCCACAGGCAAGAAAATATTAATCATGCAGGGGTCGGGAATTAATGTGCAACGGGGGGCTGAAGAGATGGTCGAAGCCATGCAGTGGGTCGAGAATGCCATCTTGCTTTTGGTGGGTGGCGGAGATGTGGTGGAGACCTTAAAACGCATGGTGGATGAGCGGGGGGTAAGTCACAAGGTAATGTTTAAAGGGCGTATGCCCTATCCCGAGCTGATGCAGTATACCCGGAACGCCGATCTGGGGCTCTCGCTGGACAAGCCCTTGAGTATTAATTATCAGCTTAGTTTGCCCAATAAGCTATTCGACTATTTGAGTGCGGGTATTCCCGTACTGGCTTCCCCTTTGGTGGAGGTGAAAAAAATTATTGAACAGTATCAGGTGGGCGATTTTATTCCAAACCATCAACCCAAAATGATGGCCGATAAAATAAATGAAATATTTTTGCACGACGATTGGCTTGTGAAGTGGCGTGCGAATGCGAAAAAAGCTGCCCAAGAGCTAAACCTGGGAAAACGAGTCAACCATTTTAAAAAAGGTTTATCAGCAATATGTTTAACCAACACTTGCATATTATTTCGTTCGATGTACCCTATCCTGCAAATTACGGGGGAATCATCGATGTTTTTTACAAGGCCAAAGCGTTGTCGGATTATGGAGTAAAGATCCATTTACACTGCTTTCAATATGGTCGTGAGCAGTCAGCGTACCTCGAAAAAATCTTTTATAGTGTAGATTATTATAAACGGGATATATCAAAAAAAAATCTCTTTAAACGGTATCCCTATATTGTTGAAACACGTCATTCGGAAGAGTTGGTGGCTCGCTTGCTTGAGGATGATTTTCCTATCCTGATGGAAGGCATGCATACCTCCCTGTTGCTGCTTGAAAAGAGGCTGGAAGGTAGAAAAATGCTGGTTCGAACCCATAATGTTGAGCACGATTATTATCTGAACTTATCGAAAGCCGAATCCGATCCTTTTAAAAAGTACTATTATTATACAGAAGCGGGCAAATTAAAGAAGTATGAAAAATTATTGTCAAAAGCCAGTGGTTTGATTGCCATTTCGCCCAACGATTATCGATATTTTTCGAAACGGTTCAGCCGGGTGTTTTACGTACCTGCTTTTCATCCTTTTACGAAATCGGAGAGCTTAACGGGGAAAGGAAACTATGTCCTTTATCACGGAAATCTTTCGGTTGCCGAAAACGAAAACGTGGTTCGTTTTTTGGTTCGTAATGTATTTTCAACATTGGATTATCCGGTAATCATCGCCGGATTGAATCCGTCACGGGCTTTGAAAAAATTGACGGCTGCCCTTCCTCATGTCACCCTCATTGCCAATCCGGATGATCGGCATCTCAAGAAACTGATCCAGGAAGCGCATGTAAATATTTTGATTACAGGTCAGGCCACCGGAATGAAACTGAAACTCTTGAATAGCATGTTTAACGGTCGGTTCTGTTTAATCAACAATAAAATGAAAACAGGCAGCCCTTTGGATGATTAT
>CBETNY010000028.1:0-10586 GCA_965537275.1 uncultured bacterium
ATTAACAGCAGGAATGGCAAAGCCATGGGCTTTTGCATACTCAAAAATGGCTTGTACATCATCACCCGTTGCCACTCCGGGTTTTATTTTTTCTGAAAGTTTTGTTGACATTTTATTTGTTTTTTAGTGTTTGTTTTTCTGTTACAAAATTAGCGAAAAAATTCAGGACATTACCAGCAACGAATCAACATAAGCAAGCTACCAATCAAGGATCTGTAAAATGACTTTGAAGAGACTGGTTTCAAACGTTTGAAATCAACAAAGCAATAAAAATTATTGCACAACTTTATAGCGTTTTCCTTTTTTATAAACATGCCGGACCCATAAAGGGAGTATGATAACACCAATAAACAGGTAAGGATAATAGGAAATTAAACGCCAGAAAATGGCCAGCGTGGTCGCCCAGGCAGGATTGGGTATAAAATCGCCAAGAAAATCCGTGAAGATGTATTCCGAAATACCGCTTCCACCCGGTGTTGGACTCACCAATAAAATAATCCACATGCTCAACTGCCGCCCGTAAATCAAAAACTGATCGTAGAAATTATGTGATGCTTCAAAAAAGGCCATCAATAAAAAATTCACCACCCAATATCTTCCTGTCCAGGACAGAATGGTAGCCAACGAACTTTTTATCCAATAAACCGGTGGTTTCCCCTTAATTTCTTTCGATGTTTCAATCAACTGATTGGCTGATTTACGAATACGCATGCGCCACCGACGCAACAGTGGAAAAAGAAATACCCAGGATAAAAACGATTTAAACAGATGGGGATTAATAAATAAAGCATAACCTAAGAAAAGGGTATAGACCAATATGACTCCATAGCCCCCGTAAAAGGCATAAATAATCTCGGTATAATTTCTTGAATCGGGTGGAAAAATATGATTTCCATAAAAGAGATAAACCAAAGGCACCGAAACCACAAAAAACAATTCATCCAGAAAAATAGCCGTCAAAACAACCGCCGTACTTTTTCCTCCACTCAGCCCCTCTTTGTATAAAAAGAAGATAGCCGGAGCTGTACCTCCAACCACGGAAGGTGAAACGGCCGAACTAAACTCCCACAGCATAATAATGCTAAATGCCTGACGCCAACTTATCCGTTTTTCGGTTAAAACAACAAGACGGTACATATAGGCCACATCGCGAACCAGCATCATCAGAATAGCAATCAAAATAAAAAACAAAGCATGCCATGTAATGACCACAAAACTAAAGGCTTGTGTATCAAAATTGCGGTAAAACATCCACGCACTTACACCAATGCCTATTAATAAAGGAATTAATATTCGCTGTGGCCGAAGGCTGTTAATTATTTTATCCAAAACATTCGCATTAATTGACAAAGATACAACATGGCCGGTACTTACTGACAAACCAACAAAATTGTTTAACATGTCATATAGTCAGTTTTTTATTGTTAAAACTGCCTTTATGTCTGTTTTTAAGGTTTGATTTGCTATTTTTTTCAAATGGTATTGAATTTGAAAGAGACCGCATGAAAATAAAAATGAATGTTTAACTAAAAAATGGAGGGTTTAGTCATGAACTTAGTAAGATTTAATCAGTATCCAAGCTTAACCGATTTAATGGAAAATCTGGAAAGAAATTTCTTAGGTCGTGTGGATGAAAACAGTGGCGATATTCCTGCTGTAAACATCAAAGAAGAAAACGACAAATTTGTTCTTGAAATGGCTGCTCCCGGCATGAACAAAGATGATTTCAAAATCGACCTTGATAATTACCAATTGACCATTTCGTCGGAGCAGAAGAAAGAGAAAAAAGAAAAAGAAGACAACTATACACGTCGTGAGTTTGTATACAGCAGCTTTAGCCGCTCGTTTACCTTACCCAAAACCATTGATATTGACAAAATTAAAGCCGATTACAAAAACGGCATCCTGTCGTTAACACTACCCAAAAAAGAGGAAGAAGCCAAACTTACCAAACAGATTAAAATTTCTTAAGGCGAACACACGATCATTAGGAGCCCGGCACTGGCCGGGCTTTTTTATTATTTATCAATCAGTGTTTTATATCGTTGATAGCGGTCAAATATTTCACGAACAAACTGGTAGGTTTCCCATCCCCGCATATATCCGTTTCGCACCAGGGGATCATGATAAAACTTCTTTTCCGAAAGGTGAAGCACAAAATAATCCACATTATTATCCCATCGGTTAGGGTCTTTTCCGTTCTTTTGGGCTAACCTTCGGGCATCAAGAATATGCCCCAACCCACCATTGTATGAAGCCAGCGTAAATTTAATCCGTTGGACACTATCAACAATTGAATCGGGAATTTGTTGATCAAACGATTTAAGCAAACGTACTCCTGCACTAATTTGCTCAGCCACTGTTGAATTGGTATCTACCTGAAACTCTTTCATGGTTTCAGGCATTAATTGCATTAAGCCGTAAGCCCCTACCCACGACCGCACATTGGGTTTAAACTGTGACTCCTGATAAATCATGGAAGCCAACAGGCGCCAATCCCACCCAATTTTGGAGGCTTCCTTTTTAATGAGTTCATCGTAAGGCGAAAGCAGGTGTCCGGTGTAAGAAAAATACTCACTCTTTGCAATTTGCCGGCTACTCAAATTTTTAAAATATTTGTTGTAAAGGTATCGCGCTTGCAAAGAGCGGTTAAATTTCGATAGCCAGGCATTCAGCGTATCAAGCAGGGGTTGTTGATCATGCCGCACAGCCCAGGCAATTTTCTGGTGAAAACTGACGGGCAGACTTACGTCAATCTGTGGATAGATTTTTGCCGCTACTTTTGCCAGCATTTCATCTGCAACGGTATAATCAATTTGTCCGTCTGCCACCATGGCAATCAACTGTTCGGTTTCGATGGTATCCTGAACAATGTGGATACTATCAGCAATATTGTTCTCAATGTTTAACAGCTGCCGATAGTAAATAGTTCCTTTCTGAATATGGATGGTTTTGCCTGCCAAGTCGATGGCATTTCGTATCAAATGTGCATTTATTTCATCTGCTGTGGCCATTTTTTGATATCCTTTGGGCTTTCGTTGCACCAAAACCTGACGTGTATAAAAAAGGGGTTGCGTAAAAAGCATTCTTTTTTTACGCTCCGAAGTCACCGTGAGTCCCATGCTAAGGATATCCACCTGTGCATGGTCTAATTTTCTCATGCTGGCTTCCAAATCGTCATCGATTTGCAACTCCACCGCTACATTTAAATATTTTGCAAATTGACGAACCAATTCATACTGATATCCCATCGGCTGACCCCGATAAATAAAATAATTTGTTGAGCTGTAATCGGTTAATGCAATTATTTTTTTTCGTTTCAGAATAGTGTCCAGCAAATTTACCCGGTCGTTATTTTTTTTCAGGTCGTGTTCAGGACGAAAAGGATTCCGGCACGAACCCACAACGAACAACGTCAACAAACTTATCCAGAGTACATTTTTCATTAAAAAACCACTTTTTCAGATGGCCAAATTACAAAAAAAGATAAACTTTTCCAGCTGACTATCGGTAGTCAAAAAATCAAAATGTGCAAACTGATGATTTTTATTTATTTTTATTGTCTGATAAATCATTTACCATGAAGAAAATACTTTTGGCACTTACCTTTACCTTAGGACTATCCTTTATTATTCAGGCACAAGTGTTTACACTTGTATCCAGCCCTTTAAAAGGAGAGATGCAACCGGTAATGAGCTGGCTCGACATGAACCATTCCGGATATCCGGGTGCATTTCTTTCAGGCGACCGGTATGTTAATTCGCAACATTTTATCCAGGCGCAGACAGTTACAAAAGGGAAAACCAACCGCTTTCAATTAATTTCTTCCCCTTTTCAGGCCCTTTATCGTGGTGATGCTGCTACCGCCGATGTCGACAAAGATGGGGACCAGGATATCGTCATAACAGGGCTCAACAAATTCAATCAAGTCATTATGATTTTGTACCGAAATGACGGGGGGTTACGCTTCACACCTGTTCAGGCACAATTTACAGGGGTAAAAGACGGCTCGCTTTGCTGGGGCGACTTCGATCATGATGGTGATTTAGATATTTTAGCCACCGGAAAGCAATACGACAAACGGTTATCAACCAGTATTTACAGGAATGACAACGGCATTTTTACCCGAACGGTACTCAATATTCCGGGCGTTTTTAACGGAAGTGCTCGTTGGGGCGATTTCGATCATGATAAAGATTTGGATATCCTCATCACAGGAAACAATGGCCTGGGACCCTTTACGGCCATCTATCGAAATGACGGGGGAAAATATTTAATGCTTGCCCAACCATTTGCTGCGTTAAAAAATAGTGATGCACGCTGGGCCGACTTTGACGGTGACGGCGATTTGGATTTTATTATTAGCGGAGAAGATAATACAGGCAATCCGGAAATTCATGTCTATTCAAACGAAGGCGTCTATTTTAGAGATGTCCCCATTAAAATGAGGCCTTTAAAATCGTGCAGCATTGATGTGGCTGATTACGACAGAGATGGCGATCCGGATATAGTTATGACCGGTGAGTCACTGGAAAGACCTTACACACTCGTTTATCAGAATAATGGAGGTTTTGATTTTGAACCAATTGTAACCGGGATTCCTGGATTAAGCAATGGCAAAGCCCGCTGGGGCGATTTCGACAAAGATGGCGACATGGACCTTTTGGTGGCAGGCATAACCGTTTGTTACAATTTTGTCGGGGCCATTTACCGAAACAACTTAAATCCACCCAAAAAAGAGCAGGAAACCGAAACCAGTATTTTCATAAATGCGCCCCTGCCAAAATACGATCGAGGACCTTTTTATTACTATGTCTTTTCTTCATGCTATTGTGATCCCAGCGGGGGCGATCATCCGAAATATCATTTATACATCAGTAATATTCACAAAGAACCGAAAGATTACGACCTGAATTATAAGTTCAATCGAATTTTGTTAAAAACAGTTCCCAACTGGGGAAAAGCGGACCGCGGACATCGAACCTCAAATGGTTTTGTGACAAAAAAAGAAGCTGCCGTTTCAAGAGCACAGGTCATTGAATCGTACAAGTCCACCGGATTTGAAGTCCATTATATCAATTGGTAGAAACAGGCAATCGTTTTTATCACTTACTAACGTAAAGGCCTTTCATGCCATTCGCCATGGTCATAAAAAGCGACGGCTCCAAAACCAAAGGATAGCAACCGTTTTTCGGCATAATCGAACAACAGGTTAAGCTCGGAAGGGTGGTGTGCATCCGACGAAATCAACACGGGAATATCAAACGTATTAAGCATTTTCAGGGTAACATCATCCGGAAAAAGACTTTCGGCGCGCTTTTTATACATCCCACGGGTATTGACTTCAACCACCAAATCGGTTTGCCTGATAAGATCGATGGTTTCGGCAACCAATTGTTGATACCAAGATTCCGATTCGCTAAAAAACCGGTTTTTGTTGTGCATCTTTATTTTATCCACATGACCCACAATTTCAAATTGCTGGCTCTCCAACATCCGGTTAATTTGATGATAATAGGTTTTGACCGCTTTGCGGATATCCCCTCCAAAAAGTTGTTGCAAACCCTGATCGTATACCTCACTTTTTGGCCCGTCGATAAACCACAATTCATCACCATTTTCCGGTTTCACAAGATGAACCGAACCAATCAGGTAATCAAGTTGCAGCTTGCTTCGCCATAAATCAAAGTTATCGGAAAGTCCGGGAATGAAATCCATTTCAAGTGCCCGGTAAATAATCAGTTGCTCTTCGTATTTTTGTTTTAATCTTTCCGTTTCGTCCACATACGGTTGCAGGTTATTCTCCTTTAACGAGAAAGTGGTTTCAAAGGGAAGCGGCGAATGCTCACTAAAACCAATGGCTTCAAAACCAATGGACAAGGCCTGCCTGATATAGGCTTCGGGCTCAGCTTTACCATCTGAAAAAAGACTATGCTGATGCAGGTTATACGAAATCATTTGATCAATTGCTTGTTCATTTTAAAAAGCGGCACGGCAAAAAACACTTTACAATTTGCATGACCGCCCGTGAGGCTATCCCACCACAACATTCACAATTCGTTTGGGTACAACAATCACTTTACGGATTGTTTTTCCTTCGAGCCAACGTTGGGCTTCATCAGCAGCCAAAACCGCCTTCTCAATTTCCTCCTTTGACAAATCGACCGGTAAATCCAATTTAAAACGCATTTTTCCATTAAAAGAAACCGGATAGCTAAAATGGGCTTCTTTTAAATATTTTTCATCAAATTCGGGGAAGGGAATTCTGCTAACACCGCCTTCATAACCCAGCGAAGCCCATAATTCCTCGGCAATATGCGGAGCGTAGGGCTCCAACAACACGACCAACGGCTCAAGAACTTCCCTTTTATGACAATTCAATTCGGTAAGTTCATTCACACAAATCATAAAAGCACTTACACCCGTATTGAAGGAAAATCTTTCAATATCGTCATGGATTTTCTTAATGGTTTTATGAATCACCTTTTGTTCGGCCTCACCGGCAGGGTCGTCTGTCACAATCAATTGGTCCTCGTCGAAAAACAAACGCCACAGCTTACGCAGAAAACGGTAAACACCTTCGATACCTTTAGTATCCCAGGGTTTATCCTGATCAATGGGACCCAGAAACATTTCGTACAAACGGAGCGTATCGGCACCATATTTCTCAATCAGGTCATCCGGATTTTGCACATTGTGTTTCGATTTGGACATCTTCTCCACCTCGTAGCCACAAATATATTTTCCGTCTTCCAACACAAACTCAGCCTCGGCAAATTCAGGGCGCCATTGTTTAAACGCTTCAATGTCCAACACATCATTATCAACAAAATTGATATCCACATGCAAGGGCGTTGAATAGAGTGCCCGGTCTTTAATATTTTTAGAAACAAAAAGAGGTTTCAGCTCTCTAATCTCACCCTGATTAAAAATTACCCCCGTTTGGGTGTTCTCCAATGCCTGCGTAATTTCATTTATGGTAACATCCAAATTTTCGATAATATCGGCTACCGGGATAAGAATCAGTCGTTTGTTGGTCTCTTTCACATATTCCTCATAATAAGGTTCCAGTTTTTCCAGCTTATCGCGACTTTTTATTTCGATAATCAGGTCTTTGGCTTTATGATAAAAATCGAATTGACGCCGTCCGTCTTTGTACTTTCTGACTACTTCATGCGCCATACCCATTTGCTTAATGCGTTCCCACAACAGGTATTCGGCATATTTTTCCATGTTTACCCGATAAACGAAACTGGAACGCCCCTGAATTTTGCCCTGATTAATCAGTTTTTTAAAGGGTTCCGGTTCACAGGCTAAGCCAAGATCGTAAAGGAATTTATTCCAGAATCGCGAATAAATCAAATGGCCGGCAGCATGTTCATCGCCACCGATATACAAATCAACATTACGCCAATACTGATTGGCTTCTTTAGAGAAATATTCATTTTGATTGTGGGGATCCATATAACGCAAATAATAACCGCTCGAACCGGCAAATCCGGGCATTGTATTTGTTTCCAGGGGATATCCCTCTTTGGTTTTCCAATTTTTTGCACGAGCCAATGGCGGTTCACCGGTTTCGGTAGGCAAATATTTATCCACCTCAGGAAGTTTCAGGGGCAGTTCATCTTCCGGCAACGGATAAGGCATCCCGTCTTTATAATAAATGGGGAAAGGCTCTCCCCAATAACGCTGGCGACTGAAGATGGCATCGCGCAAGCGAAAATTCACTTTCCCTTTACCGATACCCATGGCTTCGAGCTTATCGATGGCTGCCCGGATGGCTTCTTTTACCTGCATCCCGTTAAGGAAACCCGAATGAATCATCACGCCCTCTTTGGCATCATACGAAGTTTCCCATTGGGCGGGATCGGAATCTTGCTCACCCGCTTTTCCCACCACTTGCAAAATAGGCAAATTGAAATGACGTGCAAAGGCGAAGTCGCGGCTATCGTGAGCAGGAACAGCCATTATGGCTCCGGTACCATATCCGGCAAGGACATAATCGGCAATCCAAATGGGGATTTTCTCGCCATTGATGGGGTTGATGGCATAAGCACCGGTAAATTCTCCCGTAACCTTTTTCACTTCCGTCATGCGTTCGCGTTCCGACCGGTTTTTTGCCCAGGCCACATAAGCCTCAACCGAATCGCGATACTCATCGGTGGTAATTTCGGCAATCAATTCGTGTTCGGGCGCCAAAACCATAAAAGTAGCACCAAACAAGGTATCGGGCCGGGTAGTAAACACCTCAATTCCTTCGTAGCTTTGAAGGCTTTGCGGAGGGTCGGCCAATGGAAAACGTAGCGAAGCTCCTTCGCTGCGTCCTATCCAATTTCGTTGCATCTCTTTTAATGAATCGGGCCAGTCAACCTTTTCCAAACCATCCAACAAGCGTTGCGCATAAGCTGTAATTCGTAGCGACCACTGTTTCATTAATTTGCGCTCAACCGGATATCCGCCACGCTCCGACAAACCCTCTTTAACCTCATCATTGGCAAGCACCGTTCCCAGAGCAGGGCACCAGTTGACCATGGTTTCCGAAAGATACGCCAAGCGATAATGCATCAAAACCTCTTGTTGCTCCTTTTCGGTCATGTTTTTCCATTGTGCTGCCGAAAAAGAATCCACCTCGTCCGAAGCAGCATCAACTCCCTCATTCCCATTGGATTCAAAAATTTTCACCAGGGATGAAATGGGTTCTGCCCGGTCGGTTTTTCGATTATACCAGGCATTAAAAAGCTGAATGAAAGTCCATTGAGTCCATTTATAATAATCCGGATCGGAAGTCCGTACCTCACGATCCCAATCAAACGAAAAGCCAATCTGATCAAGCTGTTGACGGTAGCGATTAATATTTTTTTCGGTAGTAATTTCGGGATGTGTTCCGGTTTGAATGGCATACTGTTCGGCAGGAAGTCCATAAGCATCATACCCCATGGGATGTAACACATTAAAACCCTGGTGCCGTTTGAATCGTGCGTAAATATCAGAAGCAATATATCCCAGCGGATGGCCTACGTGTAAGCCTGCTCCCGAAGGATAGGGAAACATATCAAGCACATAATACTTTGGTTTATCCCAAGTGTTTTCTGCTTTAAAGGTTTTGCGCTCGCGCCAATACTGCTGCCACTTTTTTTCTATTTCCTGATGATTGTATGCCATATTTCGAATCTCTGTCTTTGTTATTATCCTTTTGAAAACCAACGAAAAAAGCTTTCTATTTTTATTTTTTTCAAGCTGCGAAATTAGTAAAAGATAATGAAATTTAAGGCCCTATACCGAAATATTGTCTTTGAAAGTCAGAAACATGACCGATTCTTCACCTAAAGAAGCAATATCTTATAATGTCTACTCATTGGTGCCTTCGGATTGATTTTTCGATTCGCAAAGCAAAACCCAACGAAACTATCTACACCATCGTGATACCATGGGTTGACTTTCCGTATTTTTGCCCTCATCATGCAAAACATTAAATACTATACCATTCCTGTTTTTATTCCCCAACTGGCTTGTCCGTTCCAGTGTGCTTTTTGTAACCAGCAAAAAATATCGGGACACCGGAACATTCCCGACAAAAAAGAGATTACCGAAACCATTGAATCCCATCTGCAATCATTTAAAGAAAAAGAAAGACATGTGGAAATTGGATTTTTTGGGGGTACCTTTACGGGAATGAGTTTTTCGGAACAGGAAAGCTATTTAAAGATTGTTAAGCCCTATCTTGATGCGGGGGTTATTCAGGGAATACGACTTTCAACACGACCCGATTACATCAACCGGGAAATACTTTTACTACTTAAAAAATATGGAGTTATCACCATCGAATTGGGTGCACAATCGTTGGATGAAGAGGTTTTAAAAAGGTCTTTTCGCGGACACACGGCAAAACAGGTGGAAACTGCGTCGGCAATGATTCGTAAAGCCGGTTTTCATCTGGGTTTGCAGATGATGATTGGCCTTCCGGGAGACACCCTCGACAAGGCCCTGGCAACCGCAGAAAAAATCATCGCGCTGGAGGCTTCCAACACGCGGATATATCCCGCACTGGTCATCCGTGACACAGCCATGCATCGTTGGTACGAAGCCGGAAAGTACCAACCCTTAACAATGAGCGAAGCCGTCGATTGGTCAAAAAAACTCCTTCTGCGTTTTGAAGCCGCACGCGTCAAGGTTATCAGGTTAGGCCTGCACCCATCAGAAGGGCTGCTTGACGGTAGCGAATTGATTGCCGGCCCGTTTCACCCATCCTTTCGTGAGTTAGTGCTTTCAGCCATCTGGAAAGACCTCCTTTCGCCCCTGCTGAACGAGGATAAACTGAAAAACAAATCGATCGAAATAAAAGTGCCGACCTATGAGCTCAATTATGCTATTGGTTACGGGGCTTCCAACAAAAAAATGCTTTTACATTATTTTAAAACAGTAAAATTTAAAAGCAGTTCACAGCTTCCATCACGATGGTATGAAATTCAAAACATCATTTAAAAAGCTTGTTTAAAGTCAAATTATTTTATATATGTATCTGACTAAAAATCAGACAATAAATAACTTTTTTAGTGTACCTGCCCCTTCACCCCTTCCAAAAG
>CBETNY010000029.1:0-10476 GCA_965537275.1 uncultured bacterium
AGCCCGGTGAAGAATCCGACATTGAGGTTACTTTTAATAGCAGCCATAAAATGGGCTATCAAAATAAAAGTATTATGATTTTGTCGAATACCGATCCTAACAGGGTGGTGTTGCGTATCAAAGCCATGGTGATTGTCCCCCAAAATAAATGATGAACATAAATTTTACCTGAAAATAAAAATAAACAAATCGAATAAAAAAATGAACACACTATTTATTTTATTACAAGCCGCAAAAGGCGAGCAAAGTGTCTGGATGCAATTGTTACCTCTATTGCTGATTCTGGTAGTCTTTTATTTCTTTTTTATTATGCCGCAAACCAAAAAGGCAAAAAAGGAAAAAGAGTTCCGCAAAAGTTTAAAGAAAGGCGATAAAGTTTTGACCATTGGAGGGATTCACGGCAAGATTGCCGAACTGAAAGAAACTACCGTGGTGATTGAAGTGGGCAACGGGATGAAAATAAATCCGGTAGGTTGATATAAAACCTGTTTTCATGGCAGGTTGTCTTTTAAAAAAGGCTCAAGTAAATTTTTACTTGGGCTTTTTTCTTTTTATACCGGAAAAACAGAGGCTTTGGAAAAGAGGGATATGAGTGATGATTCTTTTATTTGCCCGGATGAAGGGGGTGTTTTTCGACCAACAAAAAAGCCTTTCCGAAAAAGGAAAGGCTTTAAAGTGATTCGTCCGAGGCTCGAACTCGGGACCCTCTGCTTAAAAGGCAGATGCTCTACCTGCTGAGCTAACGAATCATCCGTTGTTTGGAGGCGCAAAAATAGTATTTTTTTTAATTTCACAAACAATTCTGAATAAAAAATTAAAAAAATAATTCACCTTGTCCCTGTCTGACAATTACGGGTTCTCCCGAGGTACAATCCACCACAGTGGAAGCCTGGTTCGATCCGTAACCACCATCTACTACATAATCAATTAAATGGCCAAATTGTTCCTGAATTAATTCGGGGTCGGTAGGGTAGGTAATAACGGTGTCAATATCGTGCAAAGAGGTGCTTACAAGGGGTTTGTCCAATTGGTCTATGAGATTGTGTAGGATGTTGTTATCAGGAATCCTAATGCCAATGGTCTTTTTCTTGCTTTGAAACAGTTTGGGTACCTGGCTGTTGGCGTTTAAAATAAAGGTAAAAGGGCCCGGGGTATTTTTTTTAATTAAGCGAAAAAGCGTATTGTTAAGAGGACGGACATAACTTGACAGCATACTTAAATCTTTTACCAAAAGTGAAAAATTGGCTGTTCCTTTCTTGATGCCTTTGATTTTTTCAATTCGTTCGATGGCTTTTGGATGATACAAATCGCATCCCATGGCATAAATGGTATCAGTGGGGAAAATGACAATTTCACCTTTTTGCAGCACCTCTGCCAACATTTTGATGTGACGGGGTGCCGGATTTTCCGGGTAAATTTTAATGATCATGGCTGTAGTTTCCTTTTTGAAAAGGCGAAGATAGAAATATTTATCAAATAGTTGCCGGGGACAGGGCAGGTGAAGCTTTGGGAGGCTTTTTTATGTTGCAGAAGCTTTTAAAGACTATGGGAAAAATTGTCGGATGGAAATGAGCGGGCATAAAAAAAGGGTAAGCTACTTATATCGCACCGCTACAACCGCCTACCCTTGCTACCTTCCGGTCCTGGGGGAGTTCAGCAGGAGCTGGTCGTATAAGACTTACCCGCTGCAAAAATACAAATGTTTTTTGTGTTGCAAAGTATTTCTTTTTATTTTTACATCAAATTATTCACTTAAAATTTAAAATCGTGGAAAAAAAATCAACTTTTGGACCGGCTTTACAGTTTGGCCTTCTCACCGGATTGTTAATGATTGTTTATGGTTTGATCATGTATCTGGCAGGTGTTGACCGTCAATCGTATTGGAATATTGTTTCTTATGTGATTTTTGCTGCCGGAATGTATTGGGGAATTACCAATATTCGCGACAGACAGTTGGAAGGAGTGATGAGTTATGGAAAAGCCTTTGGTGTCGGTTTCTGGATTGCACTGTTTGCTGCTCTGCTGACCGGTATTTATGCATTTTTCTATTTGAAATACATCGATCCTTCCGCATTGCAGGATGCAGTATCGCAAGCCGAGGATAAAATTTTGGCGCAAAACCCCAATATCAGCGATGAAGACCTCGATCGGGCCCTTTCAATGGTAAAGACTTTTGCCAACCCCGCTTTTAGTGCCGTTTCGGCATTTGTATCAAACACCATCGCGGGGACTATTTTTTCCCTTATTATTGCTATTTTTGCCAAGCGCGAAGACAAAACCATCGCGTAGCAAATAATAAGTCAATGGATATTTCGGTTGTTATTCCTTTATTGAATGAGGAAGAATCTCTGAAGGAGTTAAATGATTGGATTTTACAGGTAATGAAATCCAATCATTTTACTTTTGAAATCATCTATGTCGACGATGGATCTACCGATCGGTCGTGGCAGGTCATAGAGAGTCTCTCGGAAGAAAACGAGTCGGTAAAAGGAATTCGCTTCCTTCGCAATTATGGTAAGTCGGCAGCTTTGCACGAAGGATTTAAAATGACATCGGGAGATGTGGTGATTACCATGGATGCCGATTTGCAGGATAGTCCGGACGAAATTCCCGAATTGTACCGCATGGTGATGGAGCAGGGATATGACATGGTTTCCGGTTGGAAAAAGAAACGATTCGACCCCATAACCAAAACCATCCCTTCCAAATTTTTCAACTATACCACCCGTGTTATTTCAGGAATAAAATTGCATGACTTTAATTGTGGCCTTAAATCGTATCGTAGTGATGTGGTGAAAACCATTGATGTGTACGGCGAAATGCATCGCTACATTCCTGTAATTGCCAAATGGGCCGGTTTTCGCAACATTGGTGAAAAGGTGGTTCAACATCGCAAACGTAAATATGGCGTTACCAAATTTGGAATCGATCGTTTTGTTAAAGGCTACCTCGATCTGCTTTCCATTTCTTTTACTTCGCGTTTTATTCAACGACCCATGCATTTTTTTGGCTTTTTGGGGTCGTTGTTGTTTTTTGCCGGTTTTGTAATTGCCGGTTATTTGGCTTACGCCAAAGTGTTTTTGGCTGCTTACCGGATGACCGAACGTCCGCTGTTTTATTTTGGCTTACTGGCCATGATTTTGGGAACACAGCTTTTTACGGCCGGCTTTTTGGGTGAGATGATTACCCGAAGTTCAAAGGAGACCAATAAACATCAAATAAAAAAATATATCAACTTTAAAAAATAATCAATGAAAATACATTTGGTATCCGGAGGGTGCGGATTTGTAGGACGAAATGTGGTAAAACGCCTGTTGAAAACCACTTCGGATAAAATTTTTGTGGTGGACGATTTGTCCATTGGACGTCATCCCAAAGAGTGGTTAGACGATTTTACTTCGCGACCGCTGAAAGATTTGGAAGTGATTGGCACTGACGAGCGGATTTATTTCTGGAAAGGTGACTTCCGCGACTTTCTTTTTCATCAACGCGAAAATCCAAACTATATTCAGGAAACCTATCAGCTCGATTTTGATCGCTTTAGCGATGTGTTTCACTTTGCCGCCATTGTGGGAGGACGGATGAAAATTGATGGCGATCCGATGATGGTGGGCCTGGATTTAAGTATCGATTCCGAATTTTTTTACTGGATTACCCGTCACAAACCCAATCGTGTGCTCTATCCCAGTTCCAGCGCAGCCTATCCCACCAGTTTGCAAAATGTAGAAGGCGCCCTGGCACTGAAAGAAAGTGACATTGATTTTAATAAAAACCTGGGTACCCCTGATATGACCTATGGCTGGACCAAACTTACGGGTGAATTTTTGGCTCAAATTGCAGCAAAATATTATGGCATTTCCATCGTATGTATCAGACCCTTTTCGGGATATGGCGAGGATCAGGAAACCAGTTATCCTGTGCCGGCCATTGCCATGCGTGCTGCCAAAAAGGAGAATCCGTTTGAAGTATGGGGCAGCGGTAAGCAGGGTCGCGATTTTGTTCATATCGACGATATTATCGATTTTATCCAAATCCTGATGGATGAAGTTCACGATGGCTCTGCCTACAATATCGGTTCGGGAAAATTGACTTCCTTCCTCGAACTGATTGATGTATTTACCTCTTTTGCAGGTTATCATCCTACCATCAAACCCCTTTTGGATAAACCTGTAGGCGTGCAATCGCGATATGGTGATCCTACCCTGGTGAGAGAAAAATTCGGTTGGACACCCCGAATTTCCCTCGAAGAGGGGATGCGCAGGGTGTATGAAGCCGCCTTAAAAAAATTGTAATCCTCTTATGGGAAAAAAGAAAACCATTGTCTGTTTTGGGCCGGGCCCCATGTTCAAAGGTGGTATTGCCAATTACAATACCTCGCTGGCAAAAGCATTTGACAAACGGGAAGATACCGAGGTGCACATTGTTTCGTGGACCCAGCAATACCCGGCCATTATTCCACGCGATTTTATCGACCGCAAAAGTAAAGTTGACCAGTTGGAAGGTACCGGAATAAAGGTGCATTACATTACCAACTACAACAATCCTTTGAGTTGGCAGGCTACGGTAAAACTAATTGAGTCGCTTCAGCCGCAAAAGGTGGTATTTCAGTGGGCCATCGCTATTCAAGGTTTGCCATTGGGGTATATTGCCCGTAAACTGAAAAAAAACAGTACGATAGAAGTGGTGTTCGATTTGCATTTTGTCATTCAAAAGGAGGGCAGTGCATTGGACAACCGGTATACCCGTATGGGCATTCGCCACGCCGATTCGTATGTGGTACATGCCTTTAAAACCGCCGATGAACTAAAGCAACTTTTTCCAAAGCGAACCTTTGATGTGGTTGAACCCGGAAAGAATGGAACCGGAAAAGGAGTACTGGTTCGCAAACTTTATCATCCGGTGTATGATATGTTTCACCCCGATCCTGAATTTGACGTGGAAAAGGCAAAACAGCAAATGGGTTTGCGAAAGCATGTGTTTCTCTTTTTTGGTTTTATCAGAAAATACAAGGGCCTTCACAATGTTATCAAAGCTTTCCATCAGCTTACTTTGCAACGCGACGATGTGTCGTTGCTGATTGTGGGTGAGTCGTTTTGGAATACACTGGATAATAAAAAGCTGTCAACCAAAATAAAACGGGCGGTTTTTGGTCTGGCAAAAAAAATATTCTTGAAAAAGCAGGATGATGAAAGCAATTATCATCCCCTGGCTTTGATTGATGAATTAAATTTGAAAGACCACACTTTTGTGATGAATGATTTTGTGCCCAACGAGGCGGTGCATCAATATTTTCAGGTAAGTGACAACATTATGCTGTTTTATCTGACGGCCACCCCATCCGGAATAGAATCGATTGCCTATAATTTTAATTTACCCATGCTGGCTACGCGGGTGGGGCATTTTACCGAAACGGTGAAAGACGGTTACAACGGTTATTTGGCCGAACCCGAAAATATTGAGGATATGGTTCGCGTGATGCAAAAAGCCATCGAAAAACCCATCCGGCGTGAGCATGTGGCCGAAACTTCTAAAAATATGAGCTGGGACAATTATGCCGGTGAGATTTTAAACCGGTAAGATTCCCCATTTTATTGTTTAGTTTTGTCTAAAATAATCAGAAACCATGGACATTATTGAAAATGCAGTGATGGAATCGATTCAGGTTAAAAAAGCTTACCTGGAAGATAAAGAACAACTGAATAACCTGAAAACGGCCGCCGAATATTGTATTGAGGCGCTGCAGCAGGGAGGAAAAATACTGTTGTGTGGAAATGGGGGAAGTGCCGCCGATGCCCAGCACATTGCTGCGGAACTTTCGGGCCGTTTTCAGTACGACCGCCCTCCTTTGTATGCCGAGGCTTTACATGTTAATACTTCCTACCTCACTGCCGTGGCCAATGATTATTCCTACGATAAGGTTTTTAGCCGTATGATTGAAGCAGCGGGAAAAAAGGGAGATGTATTGATTGCCATCAGTACTTCCGGAAATTCGGCCAATGTGGTGGAAGCGGTCAAACAGGCTCAAAAACAGGAGATGATGTGTATCGGATTTACAGGTGCCGATGGCGGAACACTCGAAACCCTGTGCGATATTAATTTAAAGGTGCCCTCAAAAAATACTGCCCGTATCCAGGAAACCCATATTTTGATAGGACATATCCTTTGCGAAAAAATTGAACGTACTCTTTTTCCAAAACCCTAAATGCTTAATTTATTTAAAAATATCGACAAAAACTGGACGCTGTTCATCGACCGTGATGGCGTAATCAACCAACGCATCATGGGGGGATATGTGCAGCATTGGGAGAATTTTCATCTCCTGCCGGGAGTATTGGAGAGTATGGCCGTTTTTTCGCGTGCTTTTGGGAAAATTATCCTGGTGACCAACCAACAAGGCATTGGTAAGAAGTTGATGTCGAAAGAGGCATTAGAAGAAATTCACCGGCAGTTAAAAAAGGAGATTCATCAGGCAGGAGGCCGTTTGGATGCCATTTATTATTGTCCCGATTTGGCGTCAAAATCAAATAATTGCCGCAAACCGGGTATCGCCATGGCCTTACAGGCAAAAAAAGATTTTCCTGAAATTGAATTTTCCAAAAGTATCATGGTGGGCGATTCCGAAAGTGATATGCAATTTGGGAAAAATGCCGGTATGTATACGGTTTTTGTGGGTGAACCCGATCAACATGTAACTCATCAGGATGTGTGTGTTGGAAACCTGTTTGAATTTTCTAAACTGATCAACCGGGGCCTTTAAATGACACCACAAATTATTCTTGCGGTTTTTCTTCTTTATACCGCCCTCATCTTTTTGGTGTCGGTATGGGCATCGCGTAAAGCGGATAATCAAAGCTTTTTTATCGGAAACAGAAAATCTCCCTGGCCGGTGGTGGCCTATGGGATGATTGGGGCTTCGCTATCGGGTGTTACGTTTCTTTCGGTTCCCGGATGGGTTGGTAGTACTCATTTTACTTATCTGGTGATGGTCATCGGTTATATAGCCGGTTATGCAGTGATCTCCACCGTGCTTTTGCCGGTTTATTATCGCTTAAAACTGACCTCCATCTATACCTATCTTCAACAACGTTTTGGACCGGCCTCCTATAAAACCGGATCTTCCTTTTTTCTTCTTTCAAGAATTATCGGGGCTTCCTTTAAAATGTACTTGGTCGTTAGCGTGCTTCAGTATTTTGTTTTCGACCATTTTAAGGTTCCGTTTTGGGTGAGTGTGGTCTTGTTTATGCTTATTATTCAATTGTATACCATGAAAGGCGGGATTAAAACCATTGTATGGACCGATATGGTTCAGACTACCTTTATGCTACTGGCTGTGGTGTTGACCTTGGGTGTTGTTTTGCATGAAATGCATACCAACTTTGGCGATATGTGGCATCGGGTGTGGTCGAGTGATTATGCCCAAATAGTGGTCAGTGATGTGAAGAGCCCCCAATATTTTGTGAAACTTTTTCTTAGTGGGATGTTTATTCCCATTGTGATGACCGGTTTGGATCAGGATATGATGCAGAAAAATCTGAGCTGTAAAAATTTGAAAGATGCGCAAAAGAACATGACGCTGCTCAGCCTGATATTAGTGCCGGTTAATTTGGTCTTTTTATTCCTTGGCGCGGTATTGTATTTTTATGCAGCTCATTTGAATTTGCCGTTGCCTGCTTTGAGCGATCAACTTTTCCCGGAAATTGCTTTTGGCTATCTTGGAATCACCGGTGGATTGGTATTTTTGGTGGGATTAATTGCTGCAGCCTACTCCAGTGCCGATAGTGCCCTTACTTCGTTAACCACTTCGCTAACGATTGATATCATGGGTTACGATCGTAAGTACGCGGGCAATGAAAAACTTTTGAAGGAAAAACGACAGTGGATGCATTTTGTACTCACTTTAATTCTTATTTTTGTCATCATAGGTTTCAGGTCAATTAATAACCGGGCCATTATTGCGCAGTTATTTACTTTTGCCGGATATACCTATGGCCCTTTACTCGGGCTTTACGGTTTTGGACTTTTTACAAATTATAAGGTAAAAGACCGTTTTGTTCCGATAGTGGCCTTGATATCTCCCTTTATGGCTTATGGCGTGAGTCGATTGCTCACGTGGATATTTACAGGTTATCAGGTGGGATATGAAGTATTGTTATTGAATGGACTGATTACTTTTATAGGGTTATTTTTTCTTATTAATTATAAAAACGACAAGTTATGACAAGTTTCCGATTTATTGCACTCGAAAAGACCTTAAAAAGAGAGGTTCCGTCCATTAATTATCCATCCGCTAAAGTTTCCGATTACTATGGTGAAATGACTTTTAATCAGGCTGTGATGAGGGAATATCTCACTTCGGAAGCCTTTGATGCCGTGAAACGTGCCATTGAGAAGGGTGAAAGTATCGAACGTAAAGTGACCGATCAGGTCGCTTCGGCCATGAAGGCATGGGCACTGAGCAAGGGAGCAACCCACTATACACACTGGTTTCATCCTTTAACAGGTTCCACTGCCGAAAAACATGATGCTTTTGTCAACCCGCTGGAAAACGGAAAAGCGTTGGAACATTTTCAGGGAGGTGAGTTGATTCAACAAGAGCCTGATGCTTCCAGTTTTCCCAGCGGTGGTATCCGTTCTACTTTTGAAGCCAGGGGATATACTGCCTGGGATCCAACTTCCCCGGCTTTTATTCTCGATAGTACGCTCTGTATTCCTACCATTTTTATTTCATATACCGGCGAATCGCTCGATTACAAAACTCCTTTGTTAAAATCGGTGGCTGCCATCGACCAAATTGCTTCACAACTTTGTCAGTATTTTGATAAAAAAGTGTCAAAAGTGTTTCCTACACTGGGTTGGGAGCAGGAATATTTTTTGGTCGATGATGCCCTTTACGCTGCAAGACCCGATTTGGTCTTGACCGGTAAAACCGTTTTCGGTCATGCTTCGGCAAAAGATCAACAGTTGTCGGACCATTATTTTGGAACCATTAACGACAGGGCTTTGGCTTTTATGCAAGACCTTGAGATAGAAGTTCATAAACTGGGTATTCCTTTAAAGACCCGTCACAATGAGGTGGCTCCCAGTCAGTTTGAGTGTGCGCCTGTTTTTGAAGAGGTGAATGTGGCAGTCGATCATAACCAGTTACTGATGCATATGATGGATAAAGTGGCTCGCCGCCATCATTTTAAAGTCCTCTTGCATGAAAAACCTTATGCCGGAATCAACGGATCGGGAAAACATAACAACTGGTCACTGGCTACAGATACAGGGGTGAATTTGCTTTCGCCGGGTAAAACCGCCAAGGATAATTTCAGGTTTGTGACCATCCTTTCCATTATTTTAAAAGCCATTCATACTCACGAGGAATTGCTTCGTGCCAGCATTGCCTCCGAAGGAAACGACTTGCGTTTGGGAGCCAACGAAGCGCCGCCGGCCATTATTTCAGCATTCCTTGGCAAACAGGTTACGGCTACCCTCGATGAGATTGAAAAGATGCCTAATCGGAAGAAAATAAACAATAACAATGGCAGGAATGTGATTGCCGATATTCCGAAAATCCCTGAAATTTTGTTGGATAATACCGACCGTAACCGGACTTCTCCCTTTGCTTTTACGGGCAATAAATTTGAGTTCAGGGCGGTAGGATCTTCGGCCAACACCGCCAAGCCCATGTTTGTGCTCAATACCATTGTTGCCGACCAAATGAATCTTTTTAAACAAGAAGTGGATGACCAAATCAAAAAGGGAATTAAAAAGGATGATGCCATCTTTAATGTGGTGAAATCCTATATCAAAACCTCAAAAGCCATTCGCTTTGAAGGGAATTCATACAGCGATGAGTGGATTGCAGAAGCCGCCAAGCGGGGTTTGTCAAATAACCGCTCTACCCCTGATGCGTTGCCTGCTTTTGTCTCTGAAAAAAGTATAGCACTTTTTGAAAAATACCATGTGCTAAGCCGGATTGAGCTGGAAGCACGTTACGAAATAAAACTTGAGAAATACATCAAAAAGTTACAAATTGAATCACGCGTACTGGGTGATTTGGCCATTAATCATATTCTTCCCACCGCCATTCATTATCAAAACAGGCTCATTGAGAACGCAAAAGGGTTAAAAGATGTACTTGATTCAAAGACTTTTGTGAAATTGTCGCGGAACCAGTTAAATGCCATCAAAGACATCTCCGATCACGTCTCTTCCATTAAAGAAGATGTGATTGCCATGACCGAAGCAAGGAAAGTTGCCAACCATCTGGAATCGTTACCGGAAAAGGCTAAGGCCTACCGCGACCAGGTAATGCCTTTCTTCGATTCTATCCGTTACCATGTTGATAAATTGGAAATGTTGGTGGATGATGAATTGTGGCCTTTGCCTAAATACAGAGAGCTGCTTTTTATCCGGTAAGTCTTTTATATTGAAACAAACCAAAAAAAACGCCGCGTCTCTTTGAAGTCGCAGGCGTTTTTTTTTTGATTT
>CBETNY010000030.1:0-10337 GCA_965537275.1 uncultured bacterium
GTTTAGAGAGTTCGGCCAGATGCGTTCTGATTTGTTCTGCACCCATGGAGCAGTTGAGCCCCACGCTGAGCAGGTCGATATGTTTGATGGAGGTAAAAAAAGCTTCCAGGGTCTGTCCCGAAAGGGTTCGTCCGCTGGCATCGGTAATGGTTCCCGACACCATCACGGGGATTTTTTGACTGCTTTCTCCTTTTTTCTGACGTTCTTCCACAATCTTGTTGATGGCAAAAAGGGCGGCTTTGGCATTTAAGGTGTCAAAAATGGTTTCAACCAATAAAATGTCAGCCCCTCCATCCAGCAAAGCCGATGCTTGTTCAAAATAGTTATCGACCAACAAATCAAAATTTACATTTCGAAATCCGGGATCGTTTACTTCGGGCGACATGGAGGCTGTTTTGTTGGTTGGCCCCATGGCTCCGGCCACATAGCGTGGTTTTTCAGGGTTGGCGGCTGTAAATTCGGCGGCTACTTCACTGGCCAGGCGGGCTGCATTAAAATTAATTTCATACACCATCGATTCCATTCCGTAATCGCTTTGCGAAATGCGTGTACCGTTGAAGGTGTTGGTTTCGATGATATCGGCACCGGCTTCAAGGTATTGGCGGTGAATTTCACGGATGATTTGGGGTTGGGTGAGGTTCAGCAGATCGTTGTTGCCTTTTAATAAAATTTTGGAGTCTTTGAAGGCTTCACCACGATAGTCTTCCTCATCCAGGTGATAACGCTGGATCATGGTTCCCATGGCACCGTCGAGTACCAGAACCCGTTTTTTTAATTCGTCTTGTATGGCTTGTTTCATTTGTTTGCTTGTTTGGAGTACTACATCCCGATGCCTTTTCGATGAAAACCGAAAACCACCAATCAGCAGTAATTTGATAGCCTAATCAGTAAAATAAAGCGATTTGGTTCATTTGCATTTTTTTTAATTTATCATTTCCAATTTGCACTAAACAAATCGGTTAGGTATTGGCACCTTTTCCGTTTCCGGAAGGTTGTCAGGGATTCACAGAGCCTAATCTCTCCACCCTTCTTTATAAATCAACATGCCTTTCGCGAGGGAAGGTTTTGAATTATGGCACAAAGATATAAAAATATGCTTATTTTTGTAGCCTTAAAAAAATAGAATATATAATGTCAGAAACAAACACAAAATCATTGTTAGCCTATAAGATTGCTGATACCCATCTTGCTGAATGGGGTCGTATGGAAATAGAAATTGCTGAAAAAGAGATGCCGGGTTTAATGGCTTTGCGCGAAAAATATGCAGATGCCAAACCTTTAAAAGGAGCCCGGATTACCGGTTCGCTTCACATGACCATCCAGACTGCGGTCTTAATAGAGACTTTGGTTGCCTTGGGTGCTGATGTACGCTGGGCCAGTTGTAATATTTTTTCTACCCAGGATCATGCAGCAGCAGCCATAGTGGTAGGAAAAGAGGGGACACCGGAAAACCCACGGGGAATTCCTGTTTTTGCCTGGAAAGGTGAAACCCTGAAAGAGTATTGGTGGTGCACCAAGCAGGCGCTCTCATTTCCCAATGGGAAAGGTCCGAATTTGATTGTGGATGATGGGGGTGATGCCACTTTGTTAATCCATAAAGGATATGCTGCCGAAAACGATCCTACTACCCTTGACGTGGAAGCAGAAAGTGAAGAAGAAGCTGAAATTTTGGCGCTTTTACGTGAAACATTGGCCGAAGAACCCAACAAATGGCATCGGACAGTGGAAGAGTGGAAAGGGGTTTCGGAAGAGACAACCACCGGCGTACACCGTTTGTACCAGATGAAAGAATCCGGCGAACTTTTGGTGCCTGCCATCAATGTGAACGACTCGGTTACCAAATCCAAATTTGACAACCTGTATGGGTGTCGTGAATCGTTGGCCGATGGTATTAAACGGGCTACCGATGTGATGATTGCCGGTAAAGTGGTGGTCGTAGCCGGTTATGGTGATGTGGGAAAAGGTTCTGCCAAGTCGATGCGTTCGTATGGTGCACGGGTCATTACTACTGAAATTGATCCCATCAATGCTTTGCAGGCTGCCATGGAAGGTTTTGAAGTCACTACTATGGAAGAAGCCGTGAAAGAAGGAAATATCTTTGTTACCACTACCGGAAATCGGGATATCATTACCGTGGAACATATGGCTGCCATGAAAGATGAATCCATCGTTTGTAACATTGGTCATTTCGATAATGAAATTCAGGTTGCCAAATTGGAAGCCTATCCCGGAATTAAAAAAATTAATGTAAAACCTCAGGTGGACAAATATATTTTCCCTGACGGACACTGCATTTATATGCTTGCCGAAGGTCGTTTGGTCAACCTCGGATGTGCCACCGGTCATCCTTCTTTTGTCATGAGCAACTCATTTACCAATCAAACCCTGGCGCAGATCGATTTATGGCAGAAACGCGATGATTATGAAATTGATGTGTACCGCTTGCCCAAATATTTGGATGAAGAGGTAGCCCGTCTCCATTTGGATAAGCTGGGTGTGAAACTTACCAAATTGACACCCGAACAAGCCGCATACATTGGTGTTAAAGTGGAAGGCCCTTATAAACCCGAACATTACAGGTATTAGACCGATTATCTAGAACCCGGCATCGGGTTCATCGGTTACTAAAAAATAGGACGTTCCGGATGGGGCGTCCTTTTTTGTTATCTGCATGTTTTCAGGCTGTTTTTATCAATAAGATTGAAAAAAGGAGGGCGAAGGATACCATTTACAAATATCAATGATTATCTTTGTTGAATCAAAGCCCTTAAGGTATGAATAAACACCTATTTATTAGTGATCGATTGTACCGTGTTGTGATTTTCACGGCGGCGGTATTTATTTTGATTGCCGGAATGATGCAGGCCGAATCATTTATTACCCTCATCTTAATTTCAGTATTTATCAGTGTGATAGGTGTACATCCGGTGCATTGGCTTGATCAGCGAAAAGTTCCTCATGGCCTGTCGGTGGTTATTGTTTTGCTGGGGATGTTGCTTGTGGTTTTTGGCTTAAGTGGAATAATTGGCGGATCGGTGAGTAGCTTTACCGCGCACCTTGATAAATACGAAACCCGCTTGATTGAAATTCAACATTCGCTGAATTTGGCACTCAGCCATTATGGATTGGATTTATCCATGGATAGTATTAACCAGGTATTTGATCCGGGTAAAATTCTTGATTTTACGGCGTCCACCCTGGGCCAGCTTGGTAATGTGATGAGTAATGCCACGCTGGTAATTTTCATTGTTCTTTTTATTTTGCTCGAGATGAACAGTATCGCCTATAAAGCGAAAATTCTTGGAAGTACCGAGGGGAAAACAGTGACCTATCTTTCCCGTATTGAAAAAAGCGTTCGTCATTATTTGGTCATTAAAACCATTGTAAGCATATTAACCGGATTGCTTATTGGCGTGTTGCTGTGGATTTTTGGTGTGGAATATGCGATTTTGTGGGGTCTGATTGCCTTTTTGATGAATTATATTCCCAACATTGGTTCGATTATCGCAGCTGTTCCGGCCTTTTTATTTGCCTGGATTCAAGTGGGGTTTGGCGGTGCCTTATGGGTGCTTGGAATTTATGCCGTGGTAAATCTGTTTGTGGGTTATGTGGTGGAACCTCGTGCATTGGGGCGTGGCATGGGATTGTCTACCCTGGTGGTGTTTCTTTCGTTGATTGTATGGGGTTACATTTTTGGTATTGTGGGTATGTTTTTGTCGGTTCCGCTTACCATGATTTTTAAAATTATTTTTGAACAGAGCGAAAGTACCCGGTCGTTGGCTGCCATGTTAGGTACCGATGAAGATGCCAAAAAATTATTGGAAGAATAACTTCCGTGCCGGATGATGGTTCACCACCTGAGGGTTGGTAATAATTTTTTGTAATGTTGAATTAACCTCCAACGGTAATAAAGCGCTAACTTCTCTTGCTGAACCTTTTCAACTAATGGAGAAAAAGGGAGGAGATAGAAAACAAAGAGGAATGTTACAATAAAAAGAGGGTCAACATCACCGCAAAACCGCTGATAAATCCAACATAGACCTGATGGGAAGCGTGTGCTTTACAAACGATTCGTGCCGATCCAACAATTCCTGAAAGAAACAGAGCAACAAAAAGCCAGAAATAGAGAGGCTGATGTGATAGAAACGTGGTTCCCGCGATGGCTCCGGCCAGCCCGCCCCATGCGAGCATATGCAGGCTGATTTTGTAAAAGTAGTTGATGGCCATGGCAAGGAGTACCAAAATTGTTGATCCTTTTAAGAAAAGGGTAAAGGCGGGTAAAACAGGGAGCCGACGCACCAGGTAAAAGCTAAAGAAATAAAAAACAGCCATGGCCGCCAGCGGTAAAAAGCGATCGTTTTGCTGATGCATGGTAAACTGTTTTAGTACCTTTAAACTCATTAGGGTCAAGGTAAACAGAACAGGCAAAAGAAAGGTGCTAAAAGCGATAAATGCGAGCAAAAATCCCCGGTAATGTGTAGTCAACGATTGTGCCTGGTTGATGTTTTCGGCATAAATCATCAGTAAAAAATAGGTGGGTACCAGAAGCGGGTGGAGAACCGTTGAGAGGATGCGTGCCAATGTTCTATTCATCTAAGTGGCTGCTTTAAGATTGAAGTTCTTTGCGAAGCCGCGCTACCGGAATTCCCAGTTGTTCGCGGTATTTGGCAATGGTGCGACGGGCAATCGGGTAGCCTTTTTCCTTTAACAATTTGGTGAGGTTTTCGTCGGTTAGCGGTTTTCGTTTGTCTTCGTCGTCAATCAATTCTTTAAGCAAGGTTTTGATTTCTCTCGTGGAAACCTCTTCGCCATCCTCTTTTTGCATCGACTCGCTAAAAAAACTTTTTAAGAGGAAAGTGCCAAACGGCGTTTGTACATATTTGCTGTTGGCCACCCGTGAAATGGTCGAGATATCCATTCCCACAATGTCGGCAATATTCTTTAGGATCATGGGCTTGAGTTTGGTATCGTCTCCCGTGAGGAAATATTCCTTTTGATAATCCATGATGGCTTTCATGGTAATGTACAGGGTGTTTTGTCTTTGTTTGACCGCTTCGATAAACCAACGGGCCGAATCGACCTTGTTTTTGATAAAGGTAAACGTCTCTTTATCGGATTTTCCCTTTTTTTTGTTTGCCAATTGATTGAGCATGTTGGCGTAGGTATTGCTTACATGTAAATCGGGGGTGTTCCATGTATTCAGCGACAGTTCCAGTTCACCGTTGTTATTGGTAATCGTGAAATCGGGGATGATGTAATGGTTGTTTCTTGCGGTTTCGCCCAGTGAGTTTCCGGGTTTGGGATTCAGGGTTAAGATGATCGACATGGCATCTTTAAGCTGTTGCTCGGTGATGTTGGCCCTTTTGATGATTTTTTCGTAATGTTTTTTGGTAAATTCGTTGAAATAGCGTTTGATAATTTTGATGGCCAGTTCGATGGTTTCCGATGGATCTTCCTTGTATTTATGTTTCAGCTGTATCAAAAGACATTCCTGAAGGTTACGGGCGCCCACACCGGGAGGATCAAAATCCTGAATGATGCTCAGCACTTCTTCCAGCTCTTTTTTAGTGGTGGTTAGGTTATGCATGAAGGCCAAATCGTCAACCATCGAATCGATCGAGCGTTGCAGATAGCCCGAATCGTCAATATTCCCGATGATGTATTGGCCGATTTGGTATTGGTGGTCGTTGAGGTGACGAAGTCCCAGCTGTTGCTGTAACAGTTCGTGGAAAGTAATCCCCGAGGAATAGGGAATCTCTTTGCGTTCGTCATCGCGGCTACGGTTGTTTACCTGTAATTTATATTCCGGAATTTCATCCTCTCCTTTGTAGTATTCGTCAATATCGAAGTCGTCTTTGTTTTCGTTGCCGGCTTCCGCCTGAATATCGTTGTCCACATCGTCAACGGTATCGTTGTTGTTATCAAATTCAAGGTCTTCGGTTTTTGCTTCGGTATCTTCCGATTCGAGGGCCGGGTTGTCTTCTATTTCTTGTTTAATACGTTGTTCGAGTTCAACAGTGGGTACCTGCAACAACTTCATCAGCAAAATTTGCTGGGGTGATAATTTTTGTAAAAGTTTTTGTTGTAGTCGTTGCTTCAGCATCTGTTTATTTTTGTTTTCATGCTTGTTGACAAATGTAAGAAGTTTTTTAAACTGGCATGATTTTGGTTTGTCAAAAATTTAAATTTATTGTTAACCAGCATAATATTCATGTTATCATAAAGTTAATGATGTTTTAGAAAAGATTGTTAAAAAAAAGAGACGAACCAACAGGCTCGTCTCTTTTTGTAACGGATAAGTTTTTTTAGTTAAAGATATAACGCAGGCCAATTTGCATTTGCCATTTTGAACGTAATGACACGTCATCAACGTATGAGCTTTTCAGGTTGGTGTCAAATTTAAAGTAGGGAACTCCATTTGCATCCACGCCTGATACGCTGATGGGAGTTGTGGTTCTGGCAAATTTACGAACACCCCAGTTCGAGTTGATCAGGTTGCCAAGATTAAGGATGTCTACCGAAAGTTGTAACCTGTTTTTATTTTTGCTTTTGTCCAAAACCAAATCCTGGAGAAAACGAAAATCAAGTTGTCCATACCAAGGCAACATGGCGCCATTCCGTTCGGCATATTTACCGCGGCGGGTGCTTAAATAATCATCCTGATTGATAAAATTGTTTAAGGCAGTCCATTGAGCATCAGCATCAGCTGCTACCGTACCCACGCCATTGGCATCAACGGTACCGAAATGGATGTCGTTTTTATCGGCAGGCACATACAGCAAGTCGTTATTTGCAATGGCATCCTGGTTTAGGTCACCGGCATACACGTAGGAGTAACGATTTCCTTTTCCGGCTTCATAAAAGATGGAAAAAGTAGAAGACCAACGGCCACCGTAATTTACTTTATACATGGCGCTGGTAATAAAACGGTGTTTCAAACCATAACGCGACCAGGAGAACATGCTTTGGTTCGGATTACCCACTACCGGATTCCGTTGAAATGCGTCTGCTGCAATTTCGGCAGGAATGGAGGTGATGTCTTTTGAATCGAGGTAGGTGTATGCGGCCATAAAATTAAGTCCGAAATCCCAGGACTTTGAAATTTTTGCTGTTAAGGTATACTGGTATCCTTTTTTTGAATTGTCGAGCACCATGGCGCCGGCATCTAAAAATCCAATCGAATTGGCACTGGATGAATAAATGTTTACTTCGTTAAAACCGGCAAACATGGCCCGTGTATCGCCCGTTCCACTCAAATGACCGGTAGGGGGTAACATATTGTAGTTGTGGTGGATAACCGCGTTAATGTCTTTTGAGTACATGGTTTCAACGGTGGCAATCCAGTTATTTCCAAATTTAGCATCTACGGCGATGTCGTTTTTCCAAACCTGTGGCCAGTGAAAATCGTTGGCTGTGGCATTTACCTGGAAAGTATATCCGGGGTTGATGCCGGAGTTAGAGGATTGGTTACCCAACCAAACAAAAGGAACGCGACCACTGAAGATACCTGTTCCACCTCTGAGTTGAAGGGTTTTGTCTCCTTTTACATCCCAGTTAAATCCCAAGCGGGGTGACCATAAGATTTGTGTTTTTGGCCATTTCCCGGGATCAATACGCGTTGGATTTCCGTTTTCATCAACCCATCCATCAAAATTAGCAGCTTCATCTACTGCAGCGGTTCTGGGGATATTGTTAAAGTACATGGGCAAATCAACACGTAAACCATAGGTCAAGGTGAAATTTTCATTCACTTGCCAATCATCTTGTGCATAAACCGCTAACTGACCTGTTTTCAGATACGACCATAGGTAAGGATTTTTTTGCGAATCGCGTACTTGTTTGTTGAAATTAACACCATTAATAGAGTCGTTTTCCAAAAAGCTTTTTACGCTAAAAAACATATCCCAGGGATAGTAAAACAGGTTAAAGGAGTTTTCAAATTTAAAATATTCAAAGTTTACTCCGGCCGTGATGGTGTGTTTGTTTTTGTAAATATTGACGTTGTCGGTAAACTGAAATACATCTTGATTTAAAATGTTATGTGTTGAAAACATTTCCGATCCGGCCGTGATGGCCAAATTACCGTTTTGGTCAAAAATATCCACAACAGGGAACGGAGCCGAATGGGGTTCGCGATGGTCGCGGAAAGCGGTATAACCGATTAATAATTTATTGGCGACGGTATTTGAGAAAATGGAATTTAACTCACTAACCACGGAATTAATTTTATTAAAAATGCGGTACGATGAATTTTCAAAAGGAAGGCGATAACTGGTTGGTCCACGACCAATAACGGCTTCCGGATGGGGTAAGATATCTTTCCAGGCATCCAACATGTTGTATCGAACGGTCAGGTTATGTTTTTTTGAAATATTCCAGTCGATTTTAGCCAAAATTTTATTATTGCTTTTATGATGGTTATATCCCTGGTAAGCTCCCGGATCGTATCCCCAATAATTACGGTAACGTTCTTGCACCATACGGATACTATCCTCCGGAACGGAGGTTACATTTTCTTGTCCCTGATTGGCATCGTTGTAAGCTACAAAACTATGAGCCAGTTCATTTCTGCGCTCAAGCTCTGCATTTACAAAGAAGAAGAGTTTATTTTTAATGATGGGCCCCCCTATGCTGACGCCATATTGATTTGAACTAAAATCAGTATTGGGTACATCAGTATTCCCTACTTTTGTTCCGGCCATATTTTGGTTTCTCATAAAGTAGTAGGCCGTTCCTTTTAGTTCGTTGGTTCCTGATTTGGTTACGGCATTTACACCGGCACCGGTAAAGCCACCTTCGCGTACGTCAAAAGGAGCAATCGAAACCTGTACCTGCTCAATGGCGTCAAGCGAAACGGGCTGGGCATCGCTTTGTCCACCGGGAGTCGCATAGTCTAAGCCAAACGAATTGTTAAAAATTGAACCGTCCACCGAGAAGTTGTTGTACAGGTTGTTTCTTCCACCAAAGCTGTTTCCATCCGATTCAGGAGTAAGACGGGTTACATCTTTTAAGCCACGGCTGATGGTTGGCATGGTTACAATCTGCTCACCACTCACATTGGTCATCGATCCGGTACGGTCGGAGTTAATCTGACCGGTGGTGTTTCCTTTGATTTCAACTTCTCCAATATTTACGGAGGTTTCTTTTAATACCACTTTAATTTCAGCGGTTTTATTCAAATCAAGGTAAATGTCATTAACCGTTACTTCCTGGTAACCCACCGAGCTGATGCGGATGGTGTAGGGGCCGCCTACTTTCATGTTACGAATGTTAAAATGGCCGTCTTCGGATGTCACAGTGCCATACTGTGTTCCTGTGGGTGTGTGTGTAGCCAAAATGGTTGCCGCAAACATAGGGGCTCCTTTTTGGTCAACCACCAATCCTTTTAATGCTGATGTGGTAACACCTTGTGAAAAGGCCATTAAACCAAACCCTAACATTAAAATGATGAGAGAAAAACGTAATTTAATTTTCATAGTGAATTGAATTAATGATTTGTTAATGATTTATTAAAAAATGTTAAAGGTGCGAAGATAGAAAAAAATCTATGATTACGTCTGTGAATGTTTGATATAGAATACACTGGTTTTGTCCGGAGCGATTGAATGTGAAAGATTAAAAAAGACAGAAAGGCTTTAAGAAGGGTATAAATTTAACAATAACTTAACATTGGATTGGAAAGATTGGATTTTGATTGAGAAGAAAAATATTTACTAAATGTACCGTCATTCCCTGAAATTTAGTTCTTTTGCAAATTCATTTAAATGTGTGTATTGTGAAGAGAACGGAAATTAAATATCTATTGGAGCGGACTGATTTCGGAGAACCGGTGAATGTAAAAGGTTGGGTTCGAACCAAGCGTTCCAGTAAAAATGTGGCTTTTATTGCGTTGAACGACGGCTCAACCATAAAAAATGTTCAGATTGTGGTAGAGATGAATCCTGACACCGAGGCTCTGTTGGATCGTGTGCATACCGGAGCGGCTTTATCAGTGGATGGCTTGCTGGCCGAATCGATGGGGAGTGGTCAAAAGGTGGAAATACAGGCCCGTGAAATTGAAGTGCTTGGTGAAGCCAATCCTGAGGAGTATCCTTTGCAACCCAAAAAACACAGTCTGGAATTTTTACGCGAAAAAGCACACCTGCGTTTTCGTACCAATACCTTTAGTGCCATTGCACGGGTGCGACATGCCATGATTTTTGCTGTTCATCAGTTTTTTAACGAACGAAATTTTTATAACATCCACACCCCGATTATTACCGGGTCGGATGCTGAAGGAGCTGGTGAAATGTTTCAGGTAACGACCCTCGATTTGGAAAATCTTCCCAAAAATGACG